>CAYYZV010000009.1:0-28181 GCA_964476275.1 uncultured Roseburia sp. | reverse complement strand
GGAGCACGACCTTGCCAAGGTCGGGGCCGCGGGTTCGAGTCCCGTCTCGCGCTCTTAAAAAAGGAATTGCTGCCGAAAGGCAGCGATTCCTTTTTTCGAGTTCAATCCTGGACTCGAAGTTCGAGGTCTCCGTTCCACTCCGGTCGGCGCAAAACTAAGGTCCACCGGACCTTATGCGCCGTCTCGCGCTCTTAGAAGGAGAAACCATTGCGAAAAGGTAGTGGTTTCTTTTTTTAATTATATCCTATACTTGCAATCTCGGCATAAATTAGGTACAATGAACCTTAATTATATTAAAAAGGAAGAATACGGAGGGAAAGAAAGCATGAGTCTGGCAGATCAAATTTTTGTAAATATGTGCAAAGATATTTTAGAAAATGGCACAAGTACAGAAGGTGAAAAGGTCCGTCCACATTGGGAGGATGGCACCAGTGCTTATACGATTAAGAAGTTCGGAGTTGTCAATCGTTATGATTTGGCGAAGGAATTTCCTGCAATCACATTGCGTAAGACAGCGATTAAGACCTGTACGGAAGAAATGCTTTGGATTTGGCAGCGTAAATCCAATAATATCCATGATTTGAACAGTTCCGTCTGGGATGAATGGGCAGATGAGACCGGTTCCATTGGAAAAGCCTATGGTTATCAGCTGGGTGTGAAGCATCAGTATAAAGAAGGTATGATGGACCAGGTGGATCGAGTCATTTATGATTTGAAGAACAATCCATTCAGCCGCCGTATTATGACAAATATTTATGTACACGAGGATTTACATGCAATGCATTTGTATCCGTGTGCATATAGCATGACATTTAATGTGACCAGTAAGCCGGGAGATGAAAAATTAACGTTGAATGCGATTTTAAATCAGCGTTCTCAGGATGTGCTGGCAGCGAATAACTGGAATGTATGTCAGTATGCAGTACTGCTTCATATGTTAGCACAGGTCTGTGATATGCAGGTGGGAGAATTGGTGCATGTTATAGCAGATGCGCATATTTATGACAGACATATTCCAATCATGAAAGAATTAATCAGCAGAGAGCAGTTTGCGGCACCAAAATTCAGCCTCAATCCTGAGATTAAGGACTTCTATCAGTTTACAACAAAGGATATTGTGATTGAAGATTATGTGACCGGACCGCAGGTGAAAAATATTCCAATAGCAGTTTAAACGATAAGCAATGTTTTCGAGGTACTCGTCGTTTAACAAAAGCAAGGGGAGGAAAAAAGATGAATTTAATTGCAGCAGTAGACCAGAATTGGGCAATTGGAAATAAAAATCAGTTATTAGTCAAGATTCCGGCAGACCAGAAGTTCTTCCGTGAGACGACTACCGGAAAAGTAGTGGTAATGGGACGAAAGACGTTAGAAAGCTTTCCAAACGGACTGCCATTGAAAAATAGAACAAACATTGTGTTAACAAGAGACAAGAGCTATAAGGTAAAGGATGCAATTGTGCTGCATTCGTTAGAAGATCTTCGGGAAGAATTAAAAAAATACCCAAGTGAAGATATTTATGTCATCGGCGGTGAAACGATTTATCGTCAGTTGTTAGATGATTGTGATGTGGCACATATTACAAAGATTGAGTTTGCATATGACGCAGACGCGTATTTCCCAAATCTGGATGAAATGCCGGAATGGAAGATTACCGCAGACAGCGAAGAGCAGACATATTTCGATTTGGAATATTTCTTTTATAAATACGAGCGAGTGAAGAAGTAAGAGGCAATAGATAAATATACCTAATAAAAAAGAAAGGCGCGGAATGGGTATGGAAATAACAGGAAGAAAATTATTTGTAAAAGCGTTAAAAGAAGAAGGTGTGGATACCATTTTTGGATATCCGGGCGGTACAGTTACAGACCTTTTTGATGAATTATATAAGCAGGATTCGATAGAAGTAGTATTGCCAAGACATGAACAGGCCTTGATTCATGAGGCAGAAGGTTATGCAAAATCTACTGGTAAAGTGGGTGTCTGTCTTGTAACAAGCGGACCGGGTGCTACCAATACCGTAACGGGACTTGCAGATGCGCAGTATGACGGCATTCCTTTGGTATGCTTTACCGGACAGGTGCCGCGCAGCTTAATCGGAAACGATGCGTTTCAGGAAGTTGATATTGTCGGTATGACCAGAAGCATTACCAAATACAGTGTAACAGTGCATGATCGTGCAGATTTGGGAAAAATAATTAAAATGGCATTTTATATTGCCAGAACTGGAAAACCGGGACCGGTACTTATTGACCTTCCAAAGGATATCCAGACCTCATTAGGACCGGATGAGTATCCGGCAAATATTCAGATCCGTGGTTATAAACCATATGCAAACGTGCATATCGGACAGCTGAAAAAGGGTTATAAGCTGTTGGCAGATGCAAAGCGTCCGCTGATTCTTGCCGGAGGCGGTGTGATTACCTCGGGAGCACAAAAGGAGCTTTTAGAATTAGTAGAAAAAATGCGTATTCCGGTTGTTACTACAATTATGGGAAAAGGAGCGATTCCAACAGACCATCCTTTATATGTAGGAAATTCCGGTATGCATGGCAGATATGCAGCAAATATCGCAGTCAGTGAATGTGATGTACTGTTTTCGATTGGTACCCGTTTTAATGACCGTATTACAGGTGATTTAAACGAATTTGCGCCAAAAGCAAAGATCGTACATATTGACGTAGATGCAGCATCGATTTCACGAAATGTAGTAGTAGATGTGCCGATTGTATCGGATGCGAAACTGGCATTGAGCCATCTTTTAGAATGGGCAGAATTAAAAAATACCGTAAACTGGCAGGAAAAAATCGAATACTGGAACGAAGAGAATCCATTAGAAATGCGTCGTGACTGCGGAATGACACCGCAGATGATTATGGAGGGCATTAATAAAACATTTGATGAAGCAATTTATGTAACGGACGTAGGTCAGCATCAGATGTGGGCAACTCAGTATTTACAGCTGACAGAAAAACATCAGATGATTACTTCCGGCGGTCTTGGAACCATGGGATTTGGTTTTCCGGCGGCAGTAGGTGCCAAAATTGCAAATCGTGATAAAACCGTTGTCTGTGTAACCGGTGATGGCGGTTTCCAGATGAATATGCAGGAAATGGCGACTGCAATTGTACAGGAAGCACCGGTAATTGTCTGTCTGTTAAACAATCAGTATCTTGGCATGGTTCGTCAGATGCAGCAGCTGTTTTATGGAAAACGCTACGAAGCAACCTGCTTACGTCGCCGCAGAAGCTGTCCTGCGCATTGTAAAGGACCAAATCCGGCATGTCCGCCATACGAACCGGATTTTGTAAAGTGGGCAGAAAGCTATGGTGCTCTTGGCATTCGTGTAGAAAAAGCAGAGGATATTGAAGCTGCATTACAGCAGGCGAAGGCAAATACAGATAAGCCAACAGTAATAGAATTTATGATTTCTTCAGAGGAATTAGTGCTTCCAATGGTAAAGGGCGGAAATCCAATGAATGAAATGATTTTGAAATAAGGAGAAAGCAGCATGAAAAATAGATGGATTGCCCTTTATGTAGAAAATCAGGTGGGTGTATTAGCGAAGGTTGCCGGACTTTTCTCTGGAAAATGCTATAACCTGCAGAGTCTGACCGTAGGTACGACAGAGGACGAAACCGTGTCACGTATGACGATTTGTGTAAAAAGTGATGATGTAACTTTTGAACAGATTAAAAAGCAGTTAAACCGCATGGTCGAAGTCATTAAGGTAATGGATTTGACGGACGTGCCGATTCATATGAAAGAAATTCTTTTTGCAAAGGTAATTAAGCTGGATGCATCACAGAAATCAGAGGTATTCCAGATTGCAAATACATTTGATGAACATGGCCACGTAAGAGTAGTAGACGTAGGACCGGACAGTGTTCTTTTAGAATGTATGCTGACAGAGAGAAAGAATAATGATTTAATTCGCCTTCTTGGTGCAACCTTTAAGCAGGTTGAAATTGTAAGAGGCGGTGCAGTTGCGATTGAATCGATTAGTACAAGTAATCGTTAAAAAGGAATAAAATATGTTAGGAACAATTGTGAATACACTTACGATTACGATTGGAAGTATTGTCGGAAGTGTTGTAAAAAAAGGAATTAATGAAAAGTACCAGCATGCATTATTTAATGCAATGGGACTGGCTGCAACCGCAATTGGAATTAACTCAGTGGTAAATAACATGCCGGATAGTCAATATCCGGTATTGTTTATTATAAGTCTTGCAGTTGGTTCGCTGGTGGGCAGCATATTGGATATTGACAGCAGATTTCAGAATCTGACAGCTAAATTTTCAAAATCAAATTTGGGGGAAGGCTTAGGAACAGGAATTCTTTTGTACTGTATCGGAACTTTATCGATTTTAGGACCGGTTATGAGTGCAGTACATGGAGATCATACCTATTTGTTTACAAATGCTACATTGGATTTGGTGACTTCCACGGTGCTGGCATCTACTTATGGAATCGGAATGGTACTGGCGGCTCCGGTATTGTTTTGCTGGCAGGGAAGTATTTATTTGATAGCATCTTATTTGTCTGCATCCTTTATTTCGCAGGAGCTTTTGACAGAACTTTCTATCGTGGGAGGCATTCTGATTGCCAGCTCAGGACTTAATATTTTAAAAATCAAAGATGTAAAAACGATGAATATGCTTCCGGCACTTTTGGTACCAATTGTTTTCTTTATCTTAAAAGGGTTTATATCATAATGGAAAGCACTGTATAAAGAGGCGATTCGTACCTGTGACTATAATGAATGCATAAAAAGAGCGTATTGTTTCGCAACCGAAAATAGCTGTGAAGCAATACGCTTTTTTTTATTAAAAAATTTTAAGACTTTAAGACTTACGGAATTCCCGCGGCGAGCACCCCGCAATCCGGCGGAACAATCTCGTAAAGTAATGAATATCAGAAATTCCCACTGTTGCAGCAACCGTCTGTATGGAAAGCGTTGTGCTTTTCAGAAGACGTTTCGCATAGTCGATTCGATGTTGGTTGACATAATCTGTAAGTGTCATGCCAGTTTCTTTTTTAAACAAAGAAGATAGATAACTGGTATTTAAAAATAATTCATTGGCAAAACGTTTTAGGCTTAAATCGTCATCGAGAGAAGCATCAATCGTTACTAAAATCTGACGTACTGGCTCAGAGTAAAGCGCAGTACTTCGTTTCTTTATCAAATCACAATAAGTTTGGATAAGATAAGGTACGACATTGTCCAAAGCATCAGGAGAAGAAGCATTTTCGATAAAGCGAGCATAGTTTGCAGAAATAGAATCAATATAAAACGGATGAACTCCCGAGATATAGGCTGTTCGCCGCAGCAAAGTGTTTAGTGCCAGAGCCATATTTTTTAGATCTCGAAATTTATTATTGCTTCTGGAAGTAAAACGTGCAGTACTCATTTTACTGACGATTGACAGGGCTTTTGCAGAGTTGCCCTGGGTAACTGCTTCTAAAAGTTCATCTTCGTTATGGTAGCGTTTTTCCAGCATACTCATACTAAGAAGCGGATCGTCATGTACGATAAAGGTATGTTTTCGTAAGTACTCTTCCCGACTTTCTAAGGTTCGTAAATCAAAGACATGTTCAGTCGAAGAAGAAAGACCGCAAATAGTCTGGTGTGCCTGCCGGATGAGTTCAAAAAACGGCACTCTGTCTATAATGAACGGAAGACTGAAATAATAATCCAAAAGCTGCGGTAAAAGCGATTCCGGAATATCTGAAACAGAGACTAATTCTTTAATATCAGATTCTTTCATATCTTTTTGCAGATAGGGACCGATAAAAAAGAAATTTCCTTCCGGCAATTGAAAAAAACTATAAGAACAGCAATAATAATCAGAAAAATGATAAAGGGCCTGTGCGTCAAAGTCCTGCATGGAAGATACTGTTTTTACAATATTATCTTTTAAAATGCTTTTGCGAAGACCTAAATCAAAGTCTGCCAAAGTAAAATTTGTGTCAGCGGACAAATAATATGGAATATTCAAATTTTTTAAATATTTGCATAAAAAATCAAAAATAACCTGATTCATAAAACACCTCGATGAAAGCTCGCGGAATGTGCCAAAGGCATATTCTTTTTACAGCTCTTCAAAAATAATTTCGTGATTTTTTAAAAACTTCTTTATCAAAATATCCCATTCCCGATCAAGACTTTTGTCTGTTGTAAAAGTACGGTATGAAATGCCGGTTGTTAAAAGAAGTTTATTATTTTGAAACTTCAAATTCAAGAAAACTGCAGAAATATCCTGTGCAGTATAAGGAGAACCGGTCTGCTGTAAGGTCTTTTCTAAATTAGATGGGGAAAGCAGCAGAACAAACTTAAAAAAGGCTGGGGTACGTTTCCCTTTAATTAAATCAAAACACTGGGACCGGACTCTGCCATAAGGAATAAAAGACAATCCTGCCAGGTGTTCGGATTCTAATTCCTCAGCAGAGTAAAAATCCGAATGAAGAGTACCCTGAATATGGTAGGTTATGCTGTTTTGGACAACTGCTTCCTGCAGTAGAAAATTATCAAAAATTTCACTGCATAATAATTTATTCATAAAGATTCTGACTTCTGGTAGTGCAAGTGCAATCATAGTTTCGCTCAATCTCTCCTAATCAAAGTAAAATTATTTGTGTAATGATCATTGTATCATATTTAAGAATTCTTTTAAAGTTTTTCGTTTTATGTTATCATAACTATGTTATAGAGCGTTACTGCTCAGAGAGCTATCAGACACTTGCTGTCGGATAGCGAATGAATCTGATTCAGGAGTTGATTTCTGCTTCGCAGAGCGAACTTTCATGCAGAAATCAATTTACCGGGAACGAAGTGGACAGGAAAGGATTATAGAGGAATATGACAGAAACACAGGTTTTGTTTGATTTATTAGAAAAAGGAGTATCTCCGGCTCATGCCGTAACCGCCTGCGAAGAACGCTTGGCAGCAGCTGGATTTGAGAAATTAGATTATGGAACAGCCTGGGATTTAAAACCGGGCAAAAAATATTATATCAATCACTATGCGACAACACTGTTTGCATTTACACTTCCAATAGAATGGGGAAAAAGAGAACCAGCCATTCGTATCGCAGCTGCGCACACGGATTTCCCATGCCTGCGCATCAAACCGGCCTGTGATATGAAAAATAATGGCTATGCTCAGATTAATGTTGAGGTATACGGTGGTGCGATTTTAAATACCTGGCTGGATCGTCCGCTTGGAATTGCCGGCCGTGTCGCTGTACGCAGTGAGGATGTATTCCATCCACAGGTACTTAAGTTTATTTCTAAGAAAAATATCACGATTCCAAATCTGGCGATTCATATGAACCGGGAAGTGAATAAGGGAGTAGAGTTAAATAAACAGACAGAGCTTCTGCCAATAGCAGGATTATTAGGAGATGAGCAGACAGGAGCTTATTTCTTAGACTTTATGGCTGCAGAGCTTGAAGTAGAGAAAGATGATATTTTAGATTATGAATTAACGATATATTGTGATGAAAAACCGCAGTTTGTAGGTTTACAGGATGAATTTATTTCTGCACCTCGTCTGGATAACTTAAATTCCTGCGCTGCATTGGTGTCGGCAATTATCGCCAGCGGCAGAACAGATGGAATGAATATGATAGCATTGTTTGACCATGAAGAAATCGGCAGCCGTTCAAAACAGGGAGCTGCATCTATCTTACTGCATGATTTAATCGAGCGTATTTTAAAAGAAATTGGAAAAGAAGATGCAGAGGCAGCGATTTATAACAGTATGATTTTATCCGCAGATGTGGCACACGGACTGCATCCTAATTACGCAGGAAAGATGGACCCAACGAATAAGCCGGTATTAGGAAAAGGTTTTTGCATTAAAGAGGCATGTTCACAGTCCTATGCGACAGACTGTGAGGTGGTGAGCATTATTGAGCAGATTTGTAAGAAAAAAGAGATTTCTTATCAGAAATTTGTAAACCGTTCCGATGTAATGGGCGGCGGTACATTAGGTTCGATTGCATCTGCCTTGCTACCGGTAAAAACAGTGGATGTGGGAATTCCATTGCTGGCAATGCATTCAGCAAGAGAGATGATGGCAGTAAAGGATCAGCAGAATATGACAGATTTGGTAACTGCATATTTTAACTTGTAAGAAATCAGGTCGGGAACATGAACTATAGTTATGAAGAAGTTGTAAATTTAATTGAAAGTAAAGGAAAATTTGGAAGCCTTCCGGGATGTGAAATCAGCAGATTGATGCTGGAACAATTAGGACATCCCGAAAGGGGACTGCCTTTGATTCATATAGCAGGGACCAATGGAAAGGGGTCGGTTTCTGCTTTCTTATGTTCTATTTTAAAAGAAGCGGGTTTGAAAGCTGGAATGTTTACTTCGCCTCATCTGGTGGATTTTAGGGAACGGATTCAGATAAATCGGAAATTGATAAGCAAAGAAGAGTTTACGAGACTTGGAAACCTGCTTTTGGAACAGGATTTTGGTGTTAAACCTGCAATGTCGGACTATTGCCTTGCCATGGCATTGCTTTATTTTAAAGAACAGCAGTGTGATGCAGTGATATTAGAAACCGGGTTAGGCGGCAGATTAGACTCTACAAATGCAGTTGGAATACCGATTGTTTCGGTTATAACTAAAATTGGATTTGATCATACAGCAATTCTTGGAGAAACACTGGAAAAAATTGCGGGAGAAAAGGCTGGAATTATAAAATCAGGAACCAGACTTATCTGTGAAAGTCAGGAATCGGAAGTAGAAGAGGTGTTTTATCAGGCTGCAAAAGAAGCCGGTGTGAAAAGTATTGAGATTATAGATAAAAATGAGATTCAGATAAAGGGACAGCAGACATTTTGTGCATATGGTTATGAAGATTTAAGGATAAAGATGCTTGGACTTCATCAATTCGAAAATGCAGCAGCGGCGATTTTGGCAGCGCAGGCATTTTGGGAAGAGAAGTATGGAAAAGAAGGAAAAAATGAATTGGAACAGGCAGTTCGAAACGGTGTAGAAAAAGCAGAATGGGCAGGGCGTATGCAGGTACTTTCAGAAGAGCCTTTTTTTATGGTAGACGGCGCACATAACAGCAATGGGATTGCGGCTTTGTGTAAAAGTCTTCGAGCGTTATTTCCGGGAGAAAAATTTCATTTTCTTATGGGCGTTTTGGCTGATAAGGATTATGAAGAGATGATACAAAAGCTTTTGCCGTTGGCGCTGGATTTTACTACGGTTACAGCTGCGCATGCAGGTTCCGTAGAGGCAGAAAAGCTGGCGGAATATGTTAGAATACATGGAATAAAAGCAGAAAGTAAAGCGACTTTGAAGGAGGCATTGTCGGAAATTACAAATGACAGGAAAGAAAAGACGATTGCACTGGGGTCTCTTTACTTTATAAGTGAGATCATGGTATAATAAATAAATTGGTATTTTGCAGTTATATTGGAGAAAGGACATTGTATGGGAAAAGAACAAAAGCGTTTTGAATATGCAGACAGAGCTGCTCAGGTCACACGGACTAATCAGTTTATGATAATGGGCTATTTCATTTATTATTTAGTAGCTTTGGTTATGGTATGGATTTCAGGATTTCGAGGTTTCCGTACTATGGGGGATTGCTGTATGTTCACAGGAGTGGTAGCGCTTGCCTTTGTGATTCCTTTGATTTTGTGGAAGATTAATGCGAGTAATAAAAAAATCAAATGGTATGCTTTTATAGGACTCATTTTGGTTACATTTTTTATTGCATGGACATTTAATGGCTATTATTTGAGATTTATGGCAGGAATTCCGCTGGTTGTTTGTATTCTTTTTTTTGATAAAAAGTTTTCTGCAGCCACAGGATTGGCCTTTACAGGGTTAAATCTTACTGTAAATATTTTGCGTGGTTTTATAGTAGATTTGTATCCGAGCGGTACATTAATGGATCAGATGTCAGCTACACTTGCAATTGCGGCTATGATGACGTTGATTTATCTGGCAGCGAATCTTGGATATCAGTTTAATAAGGACACGATTGGCAGTTTAAAAGCAGAGCAGGAGCTGCAGAAGGAGATTCTTAATAATGTAATTGCAGTTTCGGAAGAAGTGCAGCGCGGTACAGAGAATGCGATGGAGTTAATGAATGCATTAAATGCTTCCACAGAAATCGTAAATGGTGCAATGTCAGAGATTTCAGGAAGCTCACAGGGAACGGCTGAAAGTATTCAGATACAGACGACTATGACACAGAATATTCAGGAATCCATAGAAATGACACAGCAGTACTCTGATAATATGGTTGCAGCAGCAAGACGCGCGAATGCTCTGAATGAACAGAGCTTGCAGGTTATGGGGGATTTAAAGAAGCAGTCAGAATTAATTTCTCTGACAAATTCCGAGGTGGCAGATTCGATGAATCAGCTTCAGGAATGCACAAAAGCAGTAAAACAGATTGCAGATACCATTTTTTCCATTTCTTCACAGACGAATCTTTTGGCACTGAATGCATCGATTGAAAGTGCCAGAGCAGGGGAAGCAGGCCGCGGCTTTGCAGTAGTAGCAGATGAAATCCGGCAGCTGGCAGAAAAAACCAGATTAGAAACAGAAAATATTGCACATATTTTGAAGGAATTGTCGGATAATGCATCAAATGCATCAAATGCAGTAACGAAATCAGTAACTGCTGCACAGGCACAGGATAAGATGATTGGACAGGCACTGCAGAGTTTTGAAGAAATGAATGGAAACGTAAACGAGTTGATTTCTGATATTGGAGAGATCGACACGATGCTGGCAGGCTTATCAGAAGCGAACAATCAAATTGTGGAAAATATTACGCATCTTTCCGCAACAACAGAGGAAGTAACTGCGTCCTCGGTTCAGGCAGCAGACTTAAGTGTACAGAATCTCGAAAATGCAGAAGAAGCAAAGCGGCAGTTAGACAGTGTACTGGAAGTGTCGCATCAATTAGACAAATACATAGGTTAGGAGAATAAGAGAATTATGATAATGCAGATGATTAATGGTTTTTGTATGGCATTGGCAGACAGTGTGCCGGGGGTATCCGGTGGTACAATCGCATTTTTAATGGGATTTTATGATCAGTTTATTACCTCGATTGATGATTTATTAACTGGAAATATGGAAAAGAAAAAGAATGCGTTAACGTTTCTGATTAAGCTTGGCATTGGCTGGGTAATCGGATTCTTATCCGCAGTACTTGTGCTTACGAGTGTTTTCGAAAGTCATATTTATGCGATTAGTTCCCTTTTTATCGGATTTATTATTTTTGCGATTCCGGTTGTAATTGGAGAAGAGAAAAAATGTCTGTCAGACAATATGAAATGGATGATTTTTGTCGTTTTTGGAGCAATATTAGTAGCAGCAATTACGTACTTTAATCCGGTTTCCGGCGGAGAAGGCGGCATGAGCTTTGCAAACTTTTCAGTTGGATTTGGTGTATATTTATTCTTTGCCGGAGCAATTGCAATTTCCGCAATGGTATTGCCGGGTATTTCAGGTTCTACACTGTTATTGATTATGGGTATTTATCTGCCAATTATCAATGGAATTAAAGACATTTTACAGTTTGATTTCAGCAGTTTCCTTCCGTTGTTCTGCTTTGGATGCGGGGTGATTGTAGGAGTATTTAGTGTAGTAAAATTAATCCGTAAAGCATTAGAAAAGTTCCGTGCACAGACCATATATTTGATTATTGGCATGATGATTGGTTCTATTTATGCGGTAGTTATGGGACCAACAACTTTAGATGTTCCACAGCCGGCTATGGGACTTGGAGAATTTAATATTCTTTTCTTCTTAATCGGCGGTGTTGTTATTTTAGGAATGCAGAAATTAAAAACAATCAAAGAAAAATAGGATATATATGAAAAAGTTACTTATTTTATTAAAGGATTATAAAAAAGAAACTGTTATGGGGCCTCTATTCAAATTGTTAGAGGCTTCTTTTGAATTAATTGTGCCGTTAGTAATTGCGGCGATTATTGACACGGGAGTATCGTCAGGAGATACGAACTATATTTTAAAAATGTGTCTGGTACTGGTAGTATTGGCACTGATTGGATTTGTGTGTGCGATTACAGCGCAGTATTTTGCGGCAAAGGCAGCAGTCGGTATGGCATCAAAACTGCGTCATACCTTGTTTGCGCATATTGAAAAATTGTCTTATACGGAATTGGATACAGTAGGAACCTCCACATTAATAACACGAATGACCAGCGATGTAAATCAGGTGCAGAATGGTGTGAATTTAGTATTGCGTCTGTTTTTACGTTCTCCATTTATCGTATTTGGTGCCATGATTATGGCATTTACAGTGGATGTAAAAGCGGCACTGGTGTTTGTTGTGACGATTCCGCTGTTATCAATCGTAGTATTTGGCGTTATGTATGTCAGTATTCCATTATATAAAAAGGTGCAGGCCGCTTTGGATAAAGTACTTGGCATTACCAGAGAGAATTTAACAGGAGTGCGCGTTATCCGTGCTTTTAACAAAGAAGAAAGTGAAATAACAAATTTCAATGAAAGCAATGATAAATTGACAGAGATTCAGATTTTTGTTGGAAAAATTTCTGCTTTGATGAGTCCGATGACATTTATTATCGTAAATGGTGCAACGATTGTTCTGGTATGGACAGGAGCAATTCAGGTAAATGATGGGATTATCAGTCAGGGTGAGGTAGTGGCATTGGTGAATTATATGTCACAGATTCTTGTAGAATTGGTAAAACTGGCGAATCTGATTGTAAGTGTTATGAAATCTATTGCCAGTGGCAATCGTATTCAGGCTGTACTGGAGATAGAACCAAGCATGAAGGATGGAAACGGTGCAGAATCTGCAGGAAAGTTTGACAGTACGGTACAGGAATCCGGCAAAAGTTTTGCTGACGCGGCAGAGGGAAATCATATACAGAATCAGAAAGAAAAAACAAATATAGCAGTAGCTTTCGATCATGTACATTTAACCTATGCCAAATCAAAAGAAGAAGCTTTGACAGATATTCATTTCGAAGCAAAGAGGGGCGAAATGTTTGGTATTATTGGAGGTACCGGTTCCGGAAAATCTTCAGTCGTGAATTTGATTTCAAGATTTTACGATGCTACAAAGGGAAGTATTCTGATTGATGGTGTGGATGTAAAAGCTTATAAGATAGAAACATTACGTGAAAAAATCGGCATTGTTCCGCAAAAGGCAGTATTATTTAAGGGAACGATTCGGGAAAATATCTGTTGGGGAAAAGAAAATGCCACAGAGGAAGAAATCTGGAAAGCATTAGAAACGGCTCAGGCAGCAGAATTTGTAAGAGAAAAAGGTCTGGACTTTATGGTGGAGCAGGGAGGAAGAAACCTTTCTGGTGGTCAGCGTCAGCGTTTGACAATTGCGAGGGCAGTTGTGAAGAATCCGGATATTTTAATCTTAGATGACAGTGCTTCTGCACTGGATTTTGCAACAGATGCAAAGCTTAGAAAGGCAATTTCAGAAATGTCAGAGGATATGACAGTATTTGTGGTATCTCAGCGTGCTGCATCAATTATGCATGCCGATCAGATTATTGTGCTCGATGATGGTGAGATGGCTGCAATCGGACAGCATGAAGAGCTGCTTAAGAGCTGCGAGATTTATCGTGAAATTTATCGGTCACAGTTTGAGGTAAATTATGAAAAAACAGACAAAAACAATTATTAAAATTTTAAAATATATCAGACGTTATTGGGTATTCCTCGGAATATCAATTGCATTATCCGCAGTAACAGTAGCCTGTTCACTGTATCTGCCGCTTTTGACAGGAGATGCATTAGATTTGATTCTTACAAAAGGGTTGGTAGATTTTGCAGGCATTTTTGCGATTCTGAAAAAAATGGGAATCATGGTGCTTTTTACGGCTCTTGCACAGTGGATTATGAATACCTGTAATAATAAGATTACTTACAATGTAATTCGCGATGTGCGAAAAGAGGCATTTGCAAAATTGGAACGTTTGCCGTTAAAGTATTTGGATGCACATGCTTACGGCGAGGTGGTAAGCCGTCTGATTACAGACGTGGATCAGTTTGCAGATGGACTTTTGATGGGCTTTACACAATTCTTTTCCGGTATTTTAACTATTTTTGGAACCTTATTTTTCATGTTTGCAATCAGCGGGCGCATTACAATCGCAGTTGTAATTTTGACCCCGATTTCTTTAGTAGTGGCAAGCTTTATTGCAAAGAAAACCTTTTCCATGTTTAAACTACAGTCAGAGACACGTGGAGAACAGACGTCTTTTATCGAAGAAATGGTAGGAAACCAGAAGGTCGTACAGGCATTTTGCAGAGAAGATGAGACATTGGAAAAATTTGATGAAATCAATGACCGTTTAGAAAAATGCTCCCTGCAGGCGATTTTCTTTTCCAGCATTACAAATCCGTCTACCCGATTTGTAAATAGTTTAGTATATGCTACAGTAGCAGTGGTGGGTGCATTTTTAGCAATCTCCGGTGGTATTAGTATTGGTAATCTTTCAGCATTGTTATCTTATGCAAATCAGTATACCAAGCCATTTAATGAAATTTCAGGTGTAGTGACAGAATTACAGAATGCACTTGCCTGTGCAAGACGTGTGTTTGAGTTAATGGAAGAAGAACCGGAAGTTCCGGATGCAGCAGATGCGGCAGTTTTAGAACAAAACAATGGTGAAGTAGTATTAGAGAATGTTGCATTTTCTTATGTGCCGCAGCAGAAGCTGATCGAAAATCTGAATCTGCATGTAAAGCCGGGACAGCGTATTGCAATTGTAGGACCTACCGGCTGCGGTAAGACAACATTGATTAATTTACTAATGCGTTTCTATGATGTAAAAGAAGGTGCAATTAAAGTAAATGACATCGATATCCGTAATATGACCAGAAAAAGTCTTCGCGACAATTATGGAATGGTATTGCAGGAGACGTGGCTTAGAAGCGGTACGATAAGAGATAATATTGTGATGGGCAAGCCGGATGCTACAGACGAAGAAGTAATTGCAGCAGCCAAAGCTTCTCATGCCCATAGTTTTATCAAGCGTCTGCCGGATGGCTATGATACCATTGTGGCAGAGGACGGCGGTAACTTATCACAGGGACAAAAACAGCTGCTTTGTATAGCAAGGGTAATGCTTTGTCTGCCGCCAATGCTGATTTTGGATGAGGCAACTTCTTCCATTGATACACGAACTGAAATCAAGATTCAGGAAGCTTTTGCACATATGATGAATGGACGCACCAGTTTTATCGTTGCACACAGACTCTCAACAATTCGGGAAGCGGATATCATTCTGGTAATGAAGGATGGAAATATTATTGAACAGGGCAGTCATGAAGAACTGCTCAAAAAGAACGGATTTTATGCAGAACTCTATAACAGCCAGTTTGCGATTGTATAAGGAGTACATTTAGACTGGGATGACATTGTACAGCAGGAAGCGAGCAAAGATGTGCGCAACGAAATCGACGTGATGGTATTGAATGGGAATAGAAGTAAGAGAATTATAGAAATACCTAGACAAGAGTTCCGGTTTTCTTTTATAATATATTATAGTATAAAAGAACTAGAGGCAGGAACCTATGAAGAAAAAATCAATAGACATTAATGTTCCAAAAGAAGAAAAATCAAAAAAGAAAATGAGAGAATTAGAGCGTTCCATTCGTTGGGAACGTTTGGATAATACAGCACACCTGTTTCCGGTAATCGCTGGAGAAAGCATGACGAATGTATTCCGGCTTAGTATGACCTTAACCGAGCTGGTACAGCCGGAGCTTTTACAGGAGGCTTTAGATATCGTGCTTCCGAAGTTTGATGGATTCAATTTACGACTTCAGACGGGCGTATTTTGGTATTATTTTGAGGAAAATGGAAAACCGGCGCCAACCGTAAAGCCGGAGATGAAGTTTCCATGCCGCTTTATTAAGTCTGCCCGCAACAGAAGCTATTTGTTCCGGGTAAATTATTATAAATACCGTATTAATTTGGAAGTATTCCATGCATTAACAGATGGTATGGGAGGAATTACTTTTTTGACCGAGCTGGTCTACCAGTATCTGCGTCTGGCGCATCCAAAGTTGAGAGAACAGGTAGGCGGAGATGCGCTTTCGTGTAATACCTCTTTAAGCCGAGAGGACGGCTTCCTGAAAAATTACCGTAAGAGTTCAGAGAAACAATATAAAACGCAAAAGGCTTATCAGGTAAAAGGAGAGAAATTAAGACCGGGTGAATTTGGTGTTATGCACGGGTATATGAATATAGGCGAATTAAAGAAGGTCTGTAAGTCTTATGGTGTCAGCATTAATGAATACTTAATAGGCTGCTATGTGTGGAGCGTATATAGAGAATGCCTTCATGGAATGCCGTCGAAACGGGCAATTCGTGTAGCAGTACCGGTAAACTTAAGACCATATTTCAATTCGAATACGACGAAAAACTTTTTTGCTATGGTTTCAGCAGAGTTTCATCCAACAGAAGAGGATTATGCGTTTGAAGAAGTATTGCAGATTATCCGTGCCAGCTTAAGAAGCCAGATTAATAAAGAACATTTAGAGAAGCTGTTCTCTTATAATGTATCCAATGAAAAAATTATGCTGGCAAGAGCGGTTCCGCTGTTTATAAAAAATATTGCGATGAATGTAGCATATAGTAAATCTGCCTATGCCAATACGACAACTTTTACGAATGTTGGAAGTATTCAGGTGGAAGAGCCTTATAAGCCATACATTGAAATGTTCCATGCATTTTTGCCGATGTCAAAAGGACAGAATTTAAAAGGAACGATTTGTTCTTATGGGGATACATTAGTAATGAACTTTAGCTATATATTAAAAGATACTTCGATACAGCGGTGCTTTTTCCGCAAAATTGCAGAAGATGGTATCAATGTAGAGATAGAAAGCAATGGGGTAACTTATGAGTAGATGCAGACAGTGTAAAGTAGAAATATTAGATGAGACAGAACGCTGCCCGTTATGTGATTCTGTATTAGAGCATACATTCGAAGTAGAGAATATGTATCCCGATGTGAAAATGCAGACTAGAAAATGGGTATTTTTATCCAGGGTATATCTGATAACAGCAATTTGGATAGAGACGATCTTGTTTGGTATCAATTATGTGGATAAATATCAGATCGGCTGGAGTCTGGTGGCAGGTCTTATATTGTTATATGGTTATCTGCTTATTCAACTGGCTATTTTAGGACGGGCAGGCCACAAATTAAAAATTATATTGCTTGCAGTGATAACAATCGTCATGATGATTTTGATTGATTTCTTGATTGGTTATGATGGATGGTCGGTCAATTATGCATTGCCGTCTTGTGTGATTATTATGGATTTTGGAATTATGGCATTGATGGTAAAGAATCGCAGAAACTGGCAGAGTTATATGATGTGGCAGATTTTGATGATGCTTGTAAGCGGAGGAATGGTTCTTTTGTATATGTTTGGAATTATTACAGTTCCGCATGTTATGGGCATTGCAGTAATACTTTCCGTATTTATATTTTTAGGAACTTTGATTATTGGTGACAGAAGAGCGCGTGTAGAACTACACAGAAGATTTCATATTAATTAAATGTAATCATTCAGAGCCAAGGTAATTTATATAAAAAGAATGCGTCCTGCTTGCAGGAACGCATTCTTTTTTGTAAATTGCCTTGGCTCTGAATAATTACAACAAATGACTGATATTTGCATAAACTGGAAGACCATTTTTGTAGGTTACATCGGATTCACCCTGAATCAATGGAAGTAAATAATCAATCATTTCCTGTGTTACATCATTGCCGGCATCGTTAATCCATTCTGTTGGAACGGATTTTGCTTCGTTGGCAATGTTTTTAATTTCTGCATATTTGTATTCAATGGTATATGGTTCGTTGGAAACACGTTCTACCACAACCATAGAAGCAGTCACACCTTCTTCGGAAAGCATAACAGCTTTGCGCCCTAACATCACGGATTCTTCTAAATCCGTTTTTGAAGCTAAATGAGCAGCACATCTTTGTAAAACATTTATTTCAACAGAACGTACCTTTACACCTAATTTTTCTTTGATTAAAAGCTCCAAGGCTTTGCCTGCTCCGCTTAACTGGCTGTGTCCAAAGTTATCGACACTCGTTGAGGAAGCACTGATATAGTTGCCGTCAGTATCACGGATACCTTCGGATACAGCAATGATAACATTATTTTTTTCAAATAATAAACGTTTTACATCTAATAAAAATTCTTCTGTATGGAATGGTGCCTCAGGAAGGTAAATTAAATGTGGCGCAATATTATATTCGTTTCTTGCGAGTGCAGAAGCTGCTGTCAGCCATCCTGCATCACGTCCCATGATTTCTACGATTGTCACGCTCTTTAAAGCATAGATAAAGGTATCATGGGCAATTTCCAAAAGTGCAGAAGCAATATATTTTGCAGCAGAACCAAAACCAGGTGTGTGGTCTGTCATGCAAAGGTCATTATCTACGGTTTTTGGAATACCGATGATACGGACATTACTGCCGATGGTTTTTCCGTATTCGGAGAGTTTTAAAACAGTATCCATAGAATCATTTCCACCAATATAGAAAAATGCGCCGATGTTTAATTTTTCAAACTGGCTGAAAATGTATACATAGGATGAATCATCATCTAAATAATGCGGAAGTTTGTGACGGCAGGAACCTAAAAACATAGCAGGAGTGGTTTCTAAACAATGTAAGAAATCCGGATTCTCTGCTGCTAATTTGGTCAGATCCATATATCGTTCATTTAAAATACCTAAAATACCATTGCACGAACCGTAAACGGTTTCGTAAGCATCAGATTCTATCGCCTGACGGATAACTCCGGCAAGACTGGCATTGATTGCAGCAGTCGGTCCGCCGGACTGGGCAACAAGGATATTTTTTGACTTATTGAAGTCACTCATAATATATACTCCTTAAATTTTTCTTATTTATCTGTTATAATTTGGTAGTTAATAACTTTTAATAATATATAGGAAAAACGAAAGTTTCGCAATAGGAAGAATGAATATGGAAAAAATTTGTACATTATGCCCACGATATTGCAATGTGGATAGAGAAAATGGTGAAAAAGGAATTTGTGGACAAAGCAGTCAGATAAAAGCGGCAAGAGCCGCACTTCATTTTTGGGAAGAACCGTGTATTTCAGGAACAAATGGTTCCGGCACAGTATTTTTTTCGGGATGCAGTCTGCATTGCGTATTTTGCCAAAATGAGGAGATTGCAAATGGTACGGTTGGCAAGTTGATTTCTGTTGAACGTTTGGCAGAGATTTTTTTTGAGTTAGAAAAACAGGGAGCACATAATATTAATCTGGTGACACCGGGACATTTTATGCCACAGATTCGGGAAGCACTGATTTTGGCGAAAAAAAGAGGACTAAAGCTTCCAATTGTTTATAATACCAGTAGTTTCGAGTCGGTCGAAGCTTTGAAAAGTATGGAAGGGCTCGTGGACATTTATCTCCCGGATTTTAAATATATGGATAATGAGCTGGCAAAGAAGTATTCTCATGCAAAAGATTACCCACAGAAAGCCAAAGCTGCGATTGCAGAAATGGTGCGGCAGACAGGAGAACCTTGTTTTGATGAACAGGGGGAAGATGGATTAATAAAACGGGGAACAATTGTCAGACATTTAACATTGCCCGGGTGTCTGAACGATTCAAAAGCAATTTTAAAATATTTATATGATACCTATGGAAATCAGATTTACATCAGTATTATGAACCAGTTTACGCCGCTTTCAAACGTAGCTGCATATCCGCAGCTGAATCGAAAAATAACAGAAGAGGAATATGAGGAGCTGGTTGATTATGCTATAGAATTGGGGATAGAACAGGGCTTCATTCAGGAAGGAGAGACTGCAGAAGAGAGTTTTATACCTGATTTCAATTGTACAGGCATCTAATATGGCTGGAATTACCAATAAAAAAAGAGAATTTTGGCTTTACATAAAAAATAAGCGTGCTATACTAAGATGTAGTTTTTTACTGCTGTGAACAGCAATGGTTTTTAGAAAGGTAGGAACAGAATGGATTTTATTGCAAAAGTAAAGGCTTTGTTGGCATCGCTGACAGAGTCAGCTAAAGCAGGACAGATACTGGTAAGTACGCTGGGTGTTTTGGCAATTGGCGGAGCAGGTGTTGGCGGTTTCGCTATGTATGAAGCTCACTATGGGCCGGAAGCGATTGTGAGTGCTGAGGTGAATTCAGAATTTGTGGATACACAGACAGAAAGTGTATTTCCAGAGGAAACAGAAGAAACGGAGCTTTTAGCAGTGACGGAAGAGACGGAGACGGAAACGGAAACAGAAATAGAAGTGGAGCCGGTTCTTGTAAAACTGGTCGGAAGTTCAATCGAACGGGATTTGAAGATTAAAATTCAGGACGAAAATAAAAAGAATGTAAAGGGAGTAGAATTTTATATTACCGTAACTCCTGATAAGAAGAATGCATCAGACAGTGTATATAAAGATCACGATAAAGATGGTATTATTTACATAGTAGATTATGCAGGCGGCGATTATGTAGTGTCATTACAGGAAATAGAGGGCTACTATACAGAAGAAGAATCCATTAAAGTAACAGTAAAAGAAGAAATTGTATATGAAAAAGTAGAGGTACAAGACGAGATTAAGACAGAAGCGGAAGTATCTCCAAGTGAAGATGCAGAAACGAAAGAGGATATAAAGGTAGAAGCAGAAATTACGGATACTGTACCATTGCTGGAAAGTAAAGTAGTTTCAACTCCGGTAGATGCATCAACGATAGATAAGACACCATATATGTCAGCGGTTGCATCTGTTGGTGCAAATGGAACACCGGTTATGGTGCCTTTGGCAGTTAAAACATCGGCAGCTTCTTTTTCATACAAGAATTTATTTTTGGTAGGAACCGGAAGTACAGAACAGATTCTTCCGCTTACAGAAAGCAGCAGCGAATTGTCAAGTGAGACAACAAGCCAGACAATAAGTGAAGTATCAAGCGAAGTGCCAAGTGAAACACCGAGTGAAGTGCCAAGTGAAACGATAAGTGAGATACCGAGTGAAGTACCAAGTGAAACAGCAAGCGAAGTGCCAAGTGAAGTACCAAGCGAGACACCGAGCGAAGTACCAAGCGAAACGCCGAGTGAAACGCCAAGTATTGTACCTGCGACACTGGTTATGCCGGGTTCGGCAAAACTGTTTATTTCAGGAAGAACGGCTGCAAATGAAGTTAGTTTTTCTGTTACAATAGATGATCAGAATACAACTAAGATTGTGGACGAAGCAAACATTAAGTGGAGCGTGAAAAACGATACAACCGGCGGTCTTGCAGTTTCGGGAACAGGCAAAACAGTAAAAGTATCTGCTGCGAATGCTTCGAAAGCGGGTACAGCTGTTGTTGTTGCACAGGTTCCATATACAGCTTCAGGTTCTGCTCAGACAGCAGTTTTGGAATGTGCAGTAACGGTTGAACAGGATACTTATGATGCTACGATTGTTTTGGAAGACAGTGCAGGTGATGTTTTGTATACAGATTCGAATTGTACAAAGACTGCAACAGTAGCAGATTTAATGGAAAAGAATGTTACCACTTTTTATAAGAATCCGAAATATCAGGGCTGGCAGGCGATCAATGGAAAGCTTTATTATTTCAATGAGCAGTACCAGCCAGTAACCGGCGAGCAGACAATCAATGGTATCATGTATAATTTTGGAGCAGATGGTTCCATTTCACAGTCAACTACTTCGACAGGTATTGATGTTTCAAAATGGCAGGGAACAATTGACTGGAAGGCCGTAAAAGATGCAGGTATTGAATTTGCAATCATCCGTGTAGGCTACAGAGGTTCAGAAACAGGTGTATTAGTCGAAGACCCGACCTTCAAGAGAAATATCAAGGGTGCTACAGAAGCCGGATTAAAAGTAGGTGTATATTTCTTTACACAGGCGATTACAAAAGCAGAGGCTGTAGAAGAAGCGAGTATGGCATTAAGCCTTACATCTGGATATAATCTCGCATATCCGATTTTCATTGATACAGAAAGCGGAAGCGGCAATGCCAGAGCAAATGGATTGGACAAGGCGACCAGAACAGAGATTATAGATGCATTCTGTAAGACAGTTCAGAATGGCGGCAGAAAAGCAGGCGTATATGCAAGCAAGAGTTGGTATAATGATAAATTAAATGTAAGCAAATTGAATAATTATTATATTTGGGTAGCACAGTACAATACAGAATGTACTTATACAGGACGCTATGATATGTGGCAGTATACAGAAACCGGAAATGTTTCTGGCATCAAAGGAAATGTAGATTTGAATATTAGTTATATGAATTAAAAAGAAGCGGTTTGGTACGACGATGTATCAGGCCGCTTTGTTTTGACTTGACGAGGTTATGCGAATTTCATATAATAATACTGCAATAATAGGTCTTTTTCGAAAAGTAGAGGTGTGGTATGAAACAAAAGACAAGAAATAAGAAGTTATGGGCATGGATGTTGGTTCTTACATTAAGTTTGAATCTGCCAGCAGTATCGGTACAGGCTGCAAACGAAGCAGAAATTAATACATCGCTTGTTACGGAAATAGAATCTGAAGTACAGACAGAGGATTTTAGCACAGCAGAGGAGGAAGCAGAATTACGGCAGGCACTCGCGAATAGCTATTCTAAATTAGAGGAAAAATATCAAAGAGAGAAAACATTTTCCCGTTCTGTAATTTATACATTGATTTTTGTAATAGCAGTTCTTTTGGTGGTATTAGTAAATGTCATCATTTATTATCGTAGAAGATTATATAGTGTACCAGAGGAAATTTTTGGAGAAGATTTTCTGGAAAAAGAAGAGAAGCTGCAAAAAGAAGAAAAAGTACAGGAAGAAATCGTACAAAAGGAAATAGCTGCGGAAGAAGTTCTGATGAAAGAAAACGTGTTGGAAGAAGCGGCAATGGAGGAAGTTCCATTGGAGAAAATTTTATTAGAGAAAAATCCATTGGAGGAAGTTTTACCAGAGGAAATTTTAAAGGAAGAAAATGGCGCAGAGAATCAGCCGGAAGATTTACCGGAAATACAAACATTAGAAATTGATCTGGAACCAACTGAAATAAAACAAGATGAAATTGAACCGGAACAGAAAGCTAAAATGTTTAAAGCACCGGCTCTTAAGCAGAGGCAACAGAAAGCGGAAAAAGTTACAGCAAAGCCTGTAACCCGTATAAATGATTTAGAAGTATTAGATTTCAATGATGAGGACTAGGAAAGAGAGAAGACAGATAGATGTCGTATACAGTAAAGGCAAAAAAAGCAATTGATACAGCAGTGAGATTGTCAAAAACACTGCATCATAATTATATAGGAACGGAGCACTTGATGGCAGGCCTGTTAAAAGAAGGAACAGGTACAGCTGCAAAAGTTTTAAATGAAAATGGAGTAGAATTGAAAAAGACTCTGGATTTGATAAAAGAGTTAATTGCACCGGGAGAGGGAGCAGCAATTTTAGAAGCTGATGGATATTCTCCAAGAGCACGGAAGGTACTCTCAGGTGCAGGGAAAGAGGCAGAACGTTTTCGCTCAGATGCAATAGGAACAGAACATATTTTGCTTG
Source organism: uncultured Roseburia sp. (assembly GCA_964476275.1). Lineage (GTDB taxonomy): Bacteria > Bacillota > Clostridia > Lachnospirales > Lachnospiraceae > Roseburia. Next base: position 4,576 of record CAYYZV010000009.1, on the reverse strand, counting down.
CAATCGTAAAAGAAACGGATTGTGTGGCTTCCAGACTCTTAAATACAATGGGAGTAAATATTCAAAAAGTATTTGTAGATACTTTGATTGCTATGGGTGAGGATGCAAATCTTTACAAAGAAGAGTTTCAGAATGGCAGATTAATTAAGAAGAAAAATGGAACCGGAACACCGACATTGGATCAGTATTCCAGAGATTTGACACAGCTAGCCAGAGAAGGCAGTTTAGATCCTGTTATCGGAAGAGAAAAAGAAATGCAGCGCATTATTCAGATTTTAAGCAGACGAGGAAAAAATAATCCTTGTCTGATTGGTGAGCCCGGGGTAGGAAAAACAGCCATTGTTGAGGCCATTGCAGAACATATTGTGTCTGGCATTGTACCGGAGTCTGTGGCAGGAAAACGTGTATTATCTTTAGATTTATCAGGAATCGTAGCTGGTTCTAAATACCGTGGTGAATTTGAAGAGCGTATCAAAAAGGTTTTAGCAGAAGTGCGCCGTGCAGGCAATATTTTGTTATTTGTAGATGAGCTTCATACCATTATTGGAGCCGGTGGAGCAGAAGGTGCAATTGATGCCTCAAATATTTTAAAACCGGCATTGGCAAGAGGCGAGATTCAGATGATTGGTGCTACCACAATGGCAGAATATCGTAAATATATTGAAAAAGATGCTGCCTTAGAGCGCCGTTTCCAGCCGGTTATGGTGGAAGAACCCACAGAAGAAGAGTGTATTGCTATTTTAAAAGGGCTTCAAAGCCAGTATGAAAATCATCATAAGGTAAAGATCTCTGATGAAGCAGTAGAGGCAGCAGTGCATTTAGCTGCCAGATACATCAATGATCGTTTCCTGCCGGATAAAGCGATTGATTTGATGGATGAAGCCTGTGCAAAAATTCGTCTGGGTGGAACAAAGAATCCGGCAGAGCTTGCAGTACTTCGTCAGGATATTGCAGATAAAGAAATTGAATTAGAACAGCTTTTAGAAGCAGGAGATATTGAAGCAGCAAAGGAATGCCGAGCAGAAAAAGAGGTCTGCATCAAAGCCCTTGAAAAGGCAGAGGCAAAAGCGAAGAAAGAAATTCAAAAGAAAAATTTAGTTGTGGATGAGGATGCAATTGCAGAGATTGTTTCCGGCTGGACGAAAATTCCGGTAAAACGACTGGCAGAGGATGAAGCCAGCCGTTTAAAGAAACTGGAGAAAATCTTGCATAAACGTGTTATCGGACAGGAAGATGCAGTAACTGCAGTAGCAAAAGCAGTGCGCAGAGGACGTGTAGGATTAAAAGACCCTCGCCGTCCGGTTGGTTCATTCCTGTTTTTAGGACCTACCGGTGTAGGAAAAACAGAGATTTCCAAAGCATTGGCAGAAGCCATTTTTGGAAAAGAGCAGGCTATGATACGTGTGGATATGTCTGAATATATGGAAAAGCATAGTGTTTCTAAAATGATAGGTTCACCGCCTGGTTATGTAGGACATGAGGAGGGCGGACAGCTTAGTGAAAAAGTACGCAGAAATCCATACTCCGTGATCTTGTTTGATGAAATTGAAAAAGCGCATCCGGACGTATTTAATATCTTACTGCAGGTATTGGATGATGGTCATATTACAGATTCTCAGGGACGAAAAGTGGATTTTAAAAATACAATTATTATTATGACCTCCAATGCCGGAGCACAGTTTATTGTAGAGCCAAAGAAGCTTGGTTTTTCTCATACTGAGGATGAAAAGTTAAATTATGACCGCATGAAGAGCGGAGTGATGGAAGAAGTAAAGCGGATTTTTAAGCCAGAGTTTTTAAACCGTATTGATGAGACAATTGTTTTCCGTTCTTTAAATAAAGAAGATATGAAACAAATTGTAGCCTTAATGCTGAAAGATTTGACAGAACGCTGTAAGAGTCAGATGAATATTACGCTGAAAGTACAGCCAAGTGTAAGGGATTATATTGTAGAAAAAGCATATGAGCCAAAATATGGCGCAAGACCTTTGCGCCGCAAGATTCAAAGTGAGATAGAAGATGGTTTGTCAGAAGTTATTTTAGATGGTAAAGTGAAAAAGGGAGAATTGGTAACTGTTTCTATTAAAAAGGGTGTTGTTAACTTTTTAGGAACAGAAAATTAAATCTTTTTTAAATCGTCCAAAAGTACTGGAAAAGCAGGTTCAATTATTATATAATTCTCATATAAGAAGCACTCTTATTTGGAATTGAGAGAGTACTAAACAGTTCCAAAACGGATTATTTTACGTCAGACGAGTGACACAGGAGGAAAATATGGGAGTAGTAAGTGAATTAATTCGTACAGAAGCAGACGGGACCATTAGTTTTGGTGATTACACATTGAATGCAAAGGCAAAACTGGATAATTTCGAGTTTAAAGGAGATATTTATAAAGTAAAAACCTATGCAGAAATTACCAAGCTGGAGCGTAATGGTACATTTGTGTATGAGTCTGTTCCGGGAACAACTGCTCACAATTTAAATGTAGAAGCAGAAGAAGTTTCGTTTTCTGTAGAGGGAGCAGAAGATGCACAGGTTACGTTAGAGCTTGAGGCAGAAGCCGAATACGAAGTTACAGTGAATGGCAATGCCGTAGGCAGAATGAAGACTAATTTAGGCGGAAAGCTTAGTATTAGTGTAGAGCTTGGGGAACAGGCGGTTCAGGTAAAGATTCATAAATGTTAGTGTAAGTAAAGCCCGCTTCGAAAGGAAGCGGGTTTTCAAATTTTATAGGTAAATATGAGGAAAAGGGACAAATTATGGCAAAGGGAAAGACGAGCGTTTATTTTTGTCAGTCTTGCGGCTATGAATCATCAAAATGGATGGGACAGTGTCCTGGCTGTAAAGAGTGGAATAGTTTTGTAGAAGAATTAATAGATAAGAAAAATGTTTCAGGAAGCGGAAAAAAGAATACGGTATTATCAGAGGCAAAGGTTCTTCCATTGTCTGCAATTGAAATGACACGTGAAGAACGTTTTTCTACACAGATGAAGGAGTTAGATCGTGTATTAGGCGGCGGTATTGTTCAGGGCTCTTTGGTTTTAGTAGGCGGTGATCCTGGAATAGGAAAATCGACTCTGTTATTACAGGTATGTAAAAATCTAGCCAGCCAGAAAAGGCGTGTATTATATATTTCCGGTGAAGAATCTCTGCAGCAAATTAAAATCCGCGCAGAACGTATCGGAAGATTTGAAGATTATCTGCGTCTTTTGTGTGAGACAAATTTAGATATTATCAGAGGAATTATAGATAAAGAAAAACCAGAGATTGTTGTCATCGACTCGATACAGACAATGTATAATGAAGAAGTGGGATCTGCACCTGGAAGTGTGTCTCAGGTAAGAGAAACGACCAGTACCTTGATGCAGATTGCAAAGGGAATGAATATTTCTATATTCATCGTAGGGCACGTGACGAAAGAAGGAGTAGTAGCGGGTCCTCGCGTACTGGAACATATGGTAGATACTGTGTTGTATTTTGAAGGTGACAGGCATGCGGCCTATCGTATTCTGCGCGGGGTAAAAAATCGTTTTGGCTCTACTAATGAGATTGGTGTGTTTGAGATGCAGCAAAGCGGTTTAAGAGAAGTAGAGAATCCATCCGAGTTTATGCTAAGCGGCAGACCGGAAAATGCCAGCGGCTCAGTTGTAGCCTGCAGTATGGAAGGTACCAGACCGATATTAGTAGAAGTGCAGGCTCTTGTCTGTAGAAGTAATTTTGGAATTCCAAGAAGAACTGCAGCAGGCACAGACTTTAATCGCGTGAATCTTTTGATGGCCGTATTAGAAAAAAGACTGGGACTTAAGATGGCAGACTGTGATGCTTATATTAATATTGCAGGCGGTATTAAGATGAATGAACCGGCTATTGATTTAGGAATTATACTGGCACTGATTTCCAGTTACAAAGAGAAACCAATTGATGAACGAACTATTTGTTTTGGTGAAGTGGGATTAAGCGGTGAAGTCCGTGCGGTCAGTATGGCAGAGCATCGTGTGCAGGAAGCAAAAAAGTTAGGCTTTGAAGTCTGCATTTTGCCGGAAGCTTCAAGAGCGGTGATGCAGCCAGTACATGGAATAAAGCTTGTGGGAATTAAAACAGTAAAGGATGCAATTGATTATTTAAAATAAAGATAGTTAGAAATTAAACGTTACAGAGGGATAAGGAAAATGTGCGAATTGAATATACAATTCACACATTTTTACACTAAAAACTTTCTTTTTTAAAAAGTAAAATTTAGTGTTGACTTTCTGTGATGCCAGTGATATTATTAACAAGCTGTCGCTGATGCGGCAGACAAAATTCGAAGAAATTCGCGTCGAAATATGCATATTGAGTTATGGCATTCGACAGAGTTTTGAGAAAATGTTGTTGACAAATAAAAGAACTTATGATAACATGAATGAGTTGCGATTTGAAAGCAACACGGCGTCGAAAGATGTCAAAATGAAAAATAAAAAAGATGCTTGACAAACACAGAAGCTTGTGATAAAATAAACGAGTTGCTGATTTGAAAAGCAAAAGATGTTGAAAAACATCGAAAAAGAAAAATAAAAAAGTTGTTGACAAAGCGAAA
>CAYYZV010000008.1:0-29347 GCA_964476275.1 uncultured Roseburia sp. | reverse complement strand
CCGGATGGCATGGGTCGCCCACGCGACAGCATGTGCGAAGCACATGGTATAATATCGGCAGATATTATACCGCCGGATGGCATGGGTCGCCCACGCGACAGCATGTGCGAAGCACATGGTATAATGTCGATAGACAGTATACGGGTCTATTTGCTTCCGAGCAAAAGCAAATAGTATTTTTCTGTTATAAATTGTTCAGAAACGAGGTTTATTATGGAATATTTAAGAGAGATAAATATGGTTTCAATTTTAGTGCGTATTGTTCTTGCAATTTTAATTGGCGGTATTTTAGGATTGGAACGAGAGCAGAAGAATCGGCCGGCGGGTTTTCGTACTTATATTTTAGTATGTCTGGGAGCAGCACTTGTAATGATGACGAATCAATATGTGTATAGCAGATACGAACTGGGAGATCCGGTTCGTATGGGAGCACAGGTGATTAGTGGAATCGGTTTTTTGGGTGCAGGTACGATTATTGTAACGGGCAGAAATAAAATTACCGGTATTACAACGGCTGCAAGCTTGTGGGCAGCTGCATGCAGCGGATTAGCAATTGGAATCGGATTTTACGAGGGGGCAGTGGCATGTGGGATTGTAATTGTATTCATAATGTCAGGATTGCAGGGATTTGATACTTGGACAAGAAAACATTCCAAATATTTGGATTTGTATATTGAATATAACAGTGGAAGAGGTTCTTTGGGAGAGTTTTTAGAGTATGCAAAGGAGAATCACTTCGAGGTATCAAATATACAAATGAGTCAGAGTGAATTTTTTCACATAGAAAAAGGAAAACAGCGTGTGCTCAGTGTTACGTTAACGGTTGTTAGCGGTGTAAAACGTACACATGCAGAGGCGATTGATATTCTATCAAAAGCAAAGGGAATTCAGTATATCGAGGAATTATAATTAGAGGAATAATCATGAGATAAAAGCAGAGCAAATCCTTAGTAACCAAGAAATTCCTGCTAAGGATTTTTTTCTGCCTTTGCAGTTGTTATTTTACGGATTTCCATCTATAATATATTAGTATGATTTTGTTCGCTTGCCGAACATGGGAAGAGGAATAGAAATGAGTAATGAAAGCATTGCACCATTTGTAAAATGGGCAGGTGGAAAACGGCAGCTGCTGCCGCAGATAAAGGAAAGAATGCCAAAAAACTATAAGAACTACTATGAGCCATTTGTAGGAGGAGGAGCAGTAACCTTTGAATTATTGCCGGAAAATGCATTAATTAATGATATTAATAAATCCCTGATTAATGCATACAGACAGATCTGCTATGAGCCGGAAGCATTTCTTAAAGTAATTCATAAGCTGGATTCCGAAATGTGGGAGGATGGAAAAGAGTATTATTATTCAATTCGGGAACATTACAATAATAAAATGATGAAAGAAGAATACGATGTGGAATTGGCTGCAATGTTCGTATTCATTAACAAGCATTGTTTTAATGGTTTATACAGGGTAAATGGAAAAGGATTGTTTAATGTACCATATAATAACAGTCGTAAAGCGTCTGTTGAAGATGCAATGATTATGGAAGTTTCAAAGTATTTGAAAAACGTTACGATATTAGAGGGTGATTTTGAGAAGGCATGTACAAATGCGGCAAAAGGAGACTTCGTATTTATAGACAGTCCGTATGCACCTTTAAATCCATCTTCTTTTGAGTCCTATACAAAAGAGGGGTTTGATATTGAAAGTCACAGACGTTTAGCGAAGCTTTTTGATGATTTGACGGCACGGGGCTGTTATTGTATGCTCACAAATCATAATACAGAACTTATCAATGAACTATATGGGAATAAAGGATATAAAATAGATGTTGTAAGTGTAAAACGTTTGATTAATTCGGATGCGTCAAAACGAGTAGGAGAAGAAGTAATCATATGCAATTATTAAAGGAGAAGCAATGGAAAACTTATTTACAAAAAAAGTACCATTCTATTTCCAGACAGAAAAGGCACAGCTTGTAAAAGGGGACTGCTTTCAGATTTTGACAAAGATAAAGACGGAATCTGTAGATATGATATTTGCTGATCCGCCTTACTTTTTAAGCAATGATGGGATTACCTGTCAGAGCGGAAAAATGGTTTCAGTAAATAAAGGCGCGTGGGATAAGCTTTCAGAAAGCGGAACCGGTGTCGAAGAAAAACACAAGTTCAATCGAAAGTGGATTCGGTTATGTAAAAAAGTATTAAAACCAAATGGAACAATCTGGATTTCAGGAACCCTGCATAATATTTATTCAATTGGTATGGCATTGGAGCAGGAAGGTTTTAAAATCATCAATAACATAACCTGGCAAAAAACAAATCCACCGCCAAACTTAGCATGTCGATGCTTTACACATTCTACGGAAACCATTTTGTGGGCAAAGAAGAATGAAAAGAAGGCTCGGCATTTTTTTGATTATCAAAAAATGAAAGAAATGAATAATGGGAAACAAATGAAGGATGTGTGGGCCGGAGCATTGACGAAAGCGTCTGAGAAGAAAGAAGGGAAACATCCGACACAGAAACCGGAATATTTACTGGAAAGAATCGTACTGGCTTCAACAGAGGAAGGACAAGTGATATTAGATCCATTCTGCGGTTCCGGTACAACCGGAATAGCAGCTGTTCGATTTGGAAGAAAGTTTGTTGGAATAGAAATTAACGAAGAGTATTTAGAAATCAGTAAACGGAGACTGGAGAAAGAAGAGAATGACAAATAGAGACTTTGATGGATGGTTAAGTAAATTCAGACCAAGTATCTCAAGTTATAATTATTATATAGATTTCGAAAAAGTTCACAAAAATGTAGATGCAGTAAAAATAGAATTAAATATATTAAACTCGCTTATCGGAAGTAAAGATATAAAAAATGATTTCGTAAATTTAATAAAAAAATATCCGGATGTATTAAAAGCAATTCCAATTTTATTGGCAAAAAGGGAAAATGAAATTTACTGTCAGGATGAAAATGGCGGTTATCTCTATCAATTTCATTCTGCGCTATTAAATAAGGAAGAAGATGAAATTTACGAACAGTACGCTTATTTTATGGAAAAAACAGGCTTGTTTGATTTACTGGAAAATCATATTGTTCATAATCTGGTTGATTATGCAACCGGCGTGGAAACAGGACTTGATTCCAATGGACGCAAAAACAGAGGCGGACATCTTATGGAGGATTTAGTCGAGAAATATATTTTAGAAGCAGGTTTCAAAAAAGGTGTAAACTATTTTAAAGAGATGTATCTTGCGGAGATTGAAAAGACATGGAACATTGATTTGTCTGCTTTATCTAATCAGGGAAAAGCCGCGAAACGGTTTGATTTTGTGATAAAAACAGAGCAGATGATTTATGCAATTGAAACGAATTTTTATGCCAGCGGCGGTTCGAAATTAAATGAAACTGCAAGAAGCTATAAGATGCTGTCACAGGAAGCAGATACGATAGAAGGATTTACCTTTGTCTGGTTTACAGATGGAACAGGCTGGAAGAGCGCAAGAGGAAATTTAAGAGAGACATTTGAAGTGATGGATACGATTTATAGTATCGATGACATGGAGCATGGCGTTATGCAGAAGGTATTTATATAAGGAAAGAATGATGGAGGGGATTTATGAATCTTTTACATATGAAACATGCGTTAGAGGTTGCAAAGGCGGGGTCCTTAAGCAAGGCCTCCGAGGTACTGCTGATTGCATCACCAAACATCAGTCGTTCCATCAAAGAACTGGAAACAGATTTAGGAATTACGATTTTTGAGCGGACGACCAAAGGTATGATACTGACTCCCGAAGGGGAGGAGTTTATAAATTTTGCAAAAGACATTCTTGGACAAATTGAAGAGATGGAGAAGTTCTATAAATCCGGTTCGCCGAAAAAGCAGAAATTTTCGATTTCTGTTCCGCGCGCCAGCTACATCGCAGAAGCTTTTGCAGAATTTTCCAAATCGCTGACGAAGGATGCGGCAGAGATATTTTATAAGGAAACAAATTCTCAGCGTACCATTCAAAATGTCTTGAACCATGACTATAAATTAGGTATTATTCGATATGCAGAGAACTACGATAAGTATTTCAAATCTATGTTGGAAGAAAAAGGGTGCTGTTATGAGCTGATTACGAAATTTAAGTATTCTCTGATTATGAGTGAAGACAGCCTGCTGGCAGCCAAAGAGAATCTTACCTTTGATGATTTGGCTGGGAGTATCGAAATCGCTCACGCGGACCCATATGTGCCGTCCATGCCGCTGTCTAGAGTGGTAAAAGAAGAATTGCCGGATAATATTGAACGCAGAATTTTCATATTTGAAAGAGGCAGCCAGTTTGAATTATTGTCTAAAAATCCGGAAACCTTTATGTGGGTATCGCCAGTACCGAAGCATTTGCTTGAGCGCTATCATTTAGTACAAAAAAGGTGTGTAGACAATAAAAAATCATACAAAGATGTTTTAATTTATAAAGATGGTTATAAATTATCAGAGCTGGATCGCCAATTTATTACAGAATTATGTGAGTCAAAAAGGAAACATTTATAATAATATCTGCTGCCGTAAGTGGAATTGTTGTGAAATATAATAAAACAGACTGTTAAAAAGAATGTTTTATTGTACTTTGTAACAATTTTACTTTTGGTATTATCAAAAATGATAACGTGGATTATATATTTTAAGAATTCCGTATTTATTTAATGTTTGTTAAAGTATTAACGAACTTAGGGTGATAAGAAATAAGATTAATAATGTGGTTCTGTATCGTTGGGTAATTAGGTATCGTATTTTAAGGAGAAAACAGGAATGAAACTTGATAGAGTAATTGCAGTAAGAAACAATAAAATAATTTATCGTGATGGTGACAGATGTGTGAAGGTGTTCAGTACAGACTATTCCAAAGCAGATGTTTTAAATGAAGCCTTAAATCAGGCAAGAATAGAAGAAACAGGTCTTAAAATTCCGAAGATTCTTGAAGTTACTGTGGTTGACGGAAAATGGGCGATTGTTTCTGAATTTATTAAAGGAAAAACACTTGCTCAGCTTATGAAAGAAGAACCTGAGAAAAAAGAAGAGTATATCGGATGGCTTGTTGATTTACAGTTAGAGGTACACAGCAAAAAATGTCCTCTTTTGGGTAAATTAAAAGATAAAATGAATCGTAAGATTAATAGCTGTGATGTGGATGCAACAACACGTTATGACCTGCATACCCGTCTTGAGGATATGCCAAAGCATAATAAGGTGTGTCATGGTGATTTTAATCCGTCAAATGTTATTGTTACAGAAGATGGAACACCATATATTATTGACTGGTCTCATGTAACACAGGGAAATGCTTCCGCAGATGCAGCCCGTACTTATTTGTTATTCTGTCTGGAAGGTGATAATGAGGGAGCAAAGAAATATCTTGAACTTTTTACAGAAAAAAGCGATATTCCAAAACGTTATGTTCAGAAATGGATGCCTATCGTTGCGGCTTCACAGTCAGTAAAGGGAAAGAAAAAAGAGCGTGAATTTTTACTTTCATGGGTAAAAGGCGAATATTAGAAATAGGCAAAGGAGATAGAAGGAAAAGATGATAAAAGTTACAGTATGTATCGGTAGTTCCTGCCATATTAAAGGTTCCCGTCAGGTTGTAGAACAGCTTCAGGATTTGATTGCGGAAAATAAACTTGGTGATAAAGTAGAATTAGGCGGCGCTTTCTGTATGGGCGAATGCCAGCAGGGAGTTTGTGTTACAGTTGATGAAAAATTTCATTCCGTAACTCCGGAAAACGTAGGGAAATTCTTTGAAGAAAAAATTAAAGCACTGGTATAGTAAACTTGGAAATTCGAATTTGTGTAAAAAAGGTAAGAAATAAGCGAGGGACTTATGAAAGAAGATAAGCGTATGAGAAAATTTGATACAAAGGTACAGTATTTAAAATATGAAGTTTTGCGCGAAGTTGCACGTCAGGCTTGGAAAGATACTTTATTTCAGAATATTTTAGATATTCCGAAAACGATTATACCCGGAAAGACTTCTACAATGCGCTGTTGTGTATATAAAGAGCGTGCTATTTTGACAGAATATGTTAAGATTGCAGCAGGAGGAAACAAAGATAAACGTAATATTATTGAGGTTGTAGATATTGCCTGTGATGAATGTCCGGCTGCAGGTTATGAAGTAACCAATTCCTGCCGTGGCTGTCTTGCACACCGCTGTGAAGAGGCATGTAAAAGAGGGGCAATTTCATTTGACCACAATCATACAGCACATATTGATAAATCAAAATGTGTGGAATGCGGTCAGTGTGCGAAAGTCTGTCCATATTCTGCAATCGTGAACCGTAAGCGTCCTTGTCAGAATGCCTGCAAAGTAAAAGCGATTACAATTAGTGAAGATAATGTAGCAGCAATCGATGATGAAAAGTGTATTCAGTGCGGTGCCTGTGTTTACCAGTGTCCGTTTGGCGCAGTAATGGATAAATCTTACATATTAAATGTAGTTGACTTGATAAAGAGAAGCGAAGATAACGAGAAATATAAAGTTTATGCGGTTGTGGCACCTTCTATTTCAAGTCAGTTTACTTATGCGAAGCTGGGACAGGTAATTAAAGGATTAAAAGAACTTGGGTTCCATACAGTTATCGAAGCAGCACTTGGCGCAGATATGGTAGCGTTAGAAGAGTCAAAAGAGCTTAGCGAAAAAGGATTTTTAACAAGCTCCTGCTGTCCTGCATTCGTGAAATATATTAAATCAGCATTCCCGGAATTGCTGCCGTTTGTATCTCACAATGCTTCGCCAATGACAGCACTTGCAAAATATATCAAGAGTACAGATGAAACGGCAAAGGTTGTATTTATCGGTCCTTGTACTGCTAAGAAGGCAGAAGCACAGTTAGAAGAGGCAAAACCTTATGTGGATGCGGTTATGACGTTTGAAGAGCTGCAGGCACTTTATGACAGTAAGGATATTGAGATTACAAAGCTTGAAGAGGATGTTTTGGATAATGCTTCTTATTTCGGACGAATTTTTGCACGTTCCGGCGGTCTTTCAGATGCAGTTACACAGGCTTTAAAAGAACAGGAAATCGACTTTGATTTGAAAGCAGTTGCCTGTGATGGTATTGAAGCATGCCGTATGGCATTACTTAAAAAGAGCAGAAATATATTGGATGCGAACTTTATCGAAGGTATGGCTTGTATCGGCGGCTGTATTGGTGGTGCAGGCTGTCTGACTCATGGAGAAAAGAATAAAGCTCAAGTTGATAAATATGGTAAAGAGGCATTTGAGAAAACAATTAGTGATGCTGTTTCTATTTTGAAATAAACCGGCATAAAATAAAAATGACACCCATTATTTTCCTTTTAATATAATTAATAGTGAAAAGCTGCGGGCTCTCGTCTGTTATAGATGAGGGCCCGCGGTGTTTGTATCATTAAGAAATCTTATCTTTCTACGATTACATATGGCTTCATGGCTTCAAACTGTGTGCCATATGCAGGACGATCTTCATATCCAAGTGTCTGATAAATCACTTTTAAGAGACGTTTTACGCAAGCTTTTAAATCTTCCTTAAGAAGTTTGCCCGATGCCAGAGCCTCGCAGATATCATCGATATCACCCTGAAATCCCGGCATGATAAGGTCATTGCCTGACGCAGCACATTTCCATGAGCTGCTGCCGCCGATTGGGAAGGTAGTGGTCCAGTCAGTCATAATAATTCCCTGGAAGTCCCATTCATTTCTTGCAGCAACTGTACACAAATCTTTGCTGTTAGGAGTGTGTACTCCATTAATCAGGTTATAAGAAGACATGATTGCCATTGGCTGAGCTGTTTTTACTGCAATTTCAAAGCCCTTCAAATAAATTTCACGAAGTACACGTTCAGAAATAACAGTATTGGAACCCATACGGTTATCTTCCTGATTGTTGCATGCAAAATGTTTAATCGTAGTTCCTACACCGCCAACAGACTGTACACCTCTGGTAATTGCGGCGGCTGTCATACCGGTAAGCAGCGGATCTTCGGAATAGTATTCAAAGTTACGTCCGCAAAGAGGATTTCTATGAATATTCATACCCGGAGCAAGCCACCATGCAATGCCAAATTCCTGCATTTCTTCTGCAACTGCCTGTCCGACCATTTCTAAAATTTCTGTATTCCAGGTCTGGGCGAGCATGGTGCCGACAGGGAAAGCGGTGCAGTATTGATAGTAGGTATCTGCATTTTCATGTTCTTCCGGCACAGCAAAATATCCGCCTTCTAAAGCAGCTAAAAGACCTACACCATAAATTTCTTTTGTTTCACGATCTACACTGTATTTTTTAATCAGACGTAAACCGGCAGGTCCATCTGCCATAGAAATTCCCGGAATGTCAAATTTTTCTTCGAGAATACCGGAAGTTTCACCGGCAGCACCCGGAACCATAATACCGGCAGCACCGATTGCATTTTCCTGTCCCTTGCTGATTTCACCGATTACCATATAAATGAGCTCGTCATCAGACAACTGATTCACAACTGCATCGGCAATTTCGTCATAACAATTTGGAGCAATTTTTGTTTTTTCCACTGCTTTTGGAGCAAATGGAATAGGAGTAAGTGATTTTTCAGCTGCCAGTTTCAGCCAGCTTTCTTCTAAGGCAATGCTGTTTGGAGCAATCAATTCTTCTAAATCTTCCTGCAGAGGACAGATAGAGGAAACGGCTTCCATGATTGTATCTGTATCAACGATAAGGATACCTTCTAAAGTAATATCACGGGAAGAATTTCCAATCCAAATGCCGTAAGTTCCTTTTTCAATGACCCATGCAGATTTTTCTTCTGAAAAACTGGTAAGCGCATCTGCCGGAATGATAAGCGTGAGGGTTTCACTTTCCTGTGGTGCCAGTAATTTTGTTTTTGCATATCCACATAAACGTTTGAATTCCTTTGGAAGCGTTCCCTGTGGGCAGGAGGCATAAATCTGCACGACTTCTTTTCCGGAATAAGTGTTACCTGTATTTTTAACGGTAACTTTTACATGGAGTTCATTTCCTTCTGTATAGATATTATCTGTATGAATGGAAAAATCGGTATAAGATAATCCGTATCCAAAAGGATATTCCACATCTATTTCAAAGCTGTCAAAGTAACGATATCCTACATAAAGACCTTCTTCGTATTTTTCGGTAGTAACATTTCCATTATTGTGACTGAAGGTTGCGGCATTTGGAAAATCAGAGTAATTTTTTGCCCATGTATCAGTCAGCTTTCCGCTAGGTGTTACGGTACCTGTTAAAACATCTGCTAAGGCATTTCCGCCTTCCATACCGGCCTGTGATAAGTTTATAATAGCCTTAACATTGTCGATGGATAAAACTTCTTTCAGGTCAATCTGACCGCCCGTATTGATGATAATGGCCATGTCTTTTCCTGTAGCGGACAGTATTTTTAAATCTTCTTTTTCATGCTCAGTCAGGTAGTAATCACCTGACTGTTCGAAACGGTCTGCTGCTTCGCCTGCAGTACGGCTGATTACATAGAAAAGAACATCTGCTTCAGCTATATCGGAGTCTGTGATGTCTCTTCCTTCCGGCATTTTATATGTATGATTGGAGTAAATCTGAAACAGCTCAACCGGAGCTCTTCCCTCCATATCTTTAAAAATAGCATCTCTCCAATCTTCTCTGGATTTGATATATCTTTTCTGGAAATCTTCAATCCAGCTACTGCTGACAACCTGGATGCCTGCATTTATAAAGCCCTGATAAATATTTACACATTCACGTTCATTTACATCACCGGAACCGGTTCCGCCTTTAATAGTTTGTCCGGCACCGCTTCCAAACAGTCCGACTTTACAATCCGGTTTTAATGGAAGTACACCGTTATTTTTTAATAAGACAATACCTTCTGCTGCAGCAGTTCTTGTGATAGCGCGGTTTTTCTGTTCCCGTTCACTGATGGAAGGGCTGTTTGTTCCGCTAAAAGATCGGATTTTTCGTTTCATTGATAGCCTCCTTATTAGTTGTATATCTTATCTAAAATTTTATACTAAAAATGGGGCACATTCAATGTGCATTTGGCGAAAATCTTTAAAAGAAAAAGGCTTAATGTGACCTCATTAAAACTTTTTCAAAATTCAAATTCAGGAAAGTAAAGTATTTTAAAAGATTGGTTTTTTATCAAATTCCGGATTGAAATCGTAGAAGTTTTTACAGTTTAGTGTATCCTTTGTCGTTTCAAGTGCTTCTCCAAAACGCTGGAAATGTACAATTTCTCTTGCACGTAAAAATTTTAATGGTGCAATTACATCCGGGTCGTCAATCACGCGAAGAAGATTGTCGTAAACAGTTCTGGCTTTCTGCTCTGCGGCAAGGTTTTCGTAGAGATCTGTTAAGGCATCGCCTAAGATTTGCTGAATCCATAAGATACCTCCCTTTGTAAAATAAAATGATTAGTGACAGGATTAGTTTTTGCAGAAATAGAATGAAATAAAAGGGAAGTTGATGGAAATGTGAGAATGTATTATATTATAAAAAAGAGATTATTTTATAAATGAATTTTTGGGAGAATATTATATATTATATTTACTTTCAGCAATGTTTATGAACCGGCAGAGTACAGCTGCAATAGGAACAGAAATTGGTTCTGTTATCCTTATGGGAATTATGTGTCTGCTTGTATTGGGCATTATGTTTGTTGATATGTAAAAAAAAAGGAGTAATTTATGCAGATTAAATCCTTACATATTAAAAATTTTAAATCGATTCGTGAATTGGACATTTTAGACATTGAAAATGCTCTTATTTTGGTTGGAAAAAATAATACTGGTAAAACGGTTGTCTTAGATGCAATTCGTGCCGTATCGGGTGATTATGTGGTGAAAGAAACCGATTTTAACGAAAAGAAGCAGAATATTGAAATTGGCATGGCTTTAGAAATTACCGAGGAAGATTTGCATCTGTTTCATGCACATGGAATCATCAGCAATTATAAGCGTTTTGATTTGTGGAAACGTGCTTTTTGTGAAAAACTGCCGTCTTATACAGAAGGAATGCTGCACTTTGTATGTATGATTAATCAGAGCGGTAAAATCCGCTATGATGACGGTTCACATAAAAATAATCATTTTATACCAGAGATACTGCCGAAGCTGCATTTTATTGATACAACCAGAAACGTGGCACCATTGCAGGAAGATTTGCTCATGTTAAGGGAGTCCGCAGAGCTTAGCCGTCTGCGTTCAAATGCCTGCATGTTTGACTCCGCAAAGGCTTGCAATCATTGCTTTAAGTGTATTGGCTTGATTAATCAGAAAAAAGTAGAAGATTTGCAGGTTTTTGAAACAGCCAGACTTTTAGAATATAAGATGTATCAGCTGAATTTAAGCGAGTTCGCACATAAGATAAATGAAAATTATCGAAAAAATGGCGGAGTGGAGGAAATCCGCTGTAATCTTTCCTGTGATATCGAGCAGCTGTTTTCTATCAGGATGGAGGCATGGCATGAAGAGGCCAAGCATTTAAGTCCGGTAGAGCATTTGGGAAATGGTATGAAAAGCATTTATATGCTGTCTTTATTGGAAACTTATATCGAAGATGAGAAAAATATTCCAAGTATTATTATTGTGGAATATCCGGAGCTGTTTTTGCATCCGTCACTGCAAAAAACTGCCAGTAAAATCCTTTATCGGCTGTCTAAGAAAAATCAGGTAGTATTTACAACGCATTCACCAAATATGGTTGCGAACTTTACCAGAGGACAGATTTGTCAGATGATATTGGATGAGGATGGATACTCTGCGGTGCGTCAGAATGCAGATATAGATGATATTCTTACAGACTTAGGATACAGCGCGAATGATTTCTTAAATGTAGATTTTGTGTTTATCGTAGAAGGCCGTCAGGATAAATCGAGACTGCCGCTGCTTTTGGAGAAATATTATACGGAGATTCATGATGAAGAGGGAGAACTGTCCCGAATTTCTATTATTACAACAAACAGCTGTACCAATATTAAAACATATGCAAATCTTAAATATATGAATCAATTGTATTTAAGAGATCAGTTCTTAATGATTCGGGATGGCGATGGAAAAAATCCGGAAGAACTTGCCAGTCAGTTGTGCAAATACTACAGCGAACGAAATTTACAGGATGTTGATAAGCTTCCAAGAGTACGCAGAGAGAATGTATTGATTTTAAAATACTATTCTTTTGAAAATTATTTTTTGAATCCAAAGATTATGGCACAGTTAGGAGTTGTAGAAAGCGAAGAGGCTTTCTGGGAAATTTTATTTTCTAAGTGGCAGCAGTATCTGTACCGTATTGTCAGCGGCCAGCATTTGCGTGAGGTACTGGGAAAAGATATTGAGTCCATTGAGGAATTAAAAGCAAACTATGAAACCTTTAAGATATATATGAGAGGGCATAATTTATATGATATTTTTTATGGTCGTTTCAGAGAGCAGGAGACAGCACTTTTGAGAAAGTATCTGGAATTGGCTCCAAGAGAAGATTTTGCGGATATTTTAGATGCGATTGATGCTTTTATATATTTTGAAAGCAGAAAAAAGGAAGCTTAGCGGCAAATCCCCAATTGCTGTAATGTAATAAGGTATGCTCAGAGGACAATAAGGGATGTTGTTTGAATTGTCAGAATAATTTATAAAAACAATACAATTTGCAAAAAATATTATTATATTTAAAAAATAGATTGACAAATTTGAGCGAAAGTGTTAATATATTATTAACAACAAAACAAGACTAATTACAAATTAGAAAATTAGAAAATCAAAGAATTGGAGGTACAATCCAATGGGACCGATTTATAATTAAACTCAATATAAGAGTGGTAATGGAAGCAGAAGCTGACACTTATATTGAACACTTGCCACACCATTTACATAGATGATATAAATTCAAGAAAAATTAGTATTAAGATAAAA
Organism: uncultured Roseburia sp.; assembly: GCA_964476275.1. Classification (GTDB taxonomy): domain Bacteria; phylum Bacillota; class Clostridia; order Lachnospirales; family Lachnospiraceae; genus Roseburia. The sequence goes on along the minus strand of CAYYZV010000008.1, from coordinate 16,439 downwards.
TATCTATGGGAACAGTTGATAGATTATTTAAAGAGAAATGGTTTATGGGCTGATAACAACACGATAGATGATTTTACAGAAAGAGGTACAGGATTGAATATTGAAGTTATATAGAACGACCACTATAGCAAAAATCGCATAGTGGTCGTTATTGATTATAAAATTTTTTGCATAAAAGTCAGCATTGCTTCTTCATATTTTTTTGCATCTGTCATATAGCAAAGACCATGTCCTGCATCAGGTATTGTTACCAGTGTAACTTTTGCAGGATTGGCTTTTTTTATTTCGCGGCTCATGTCACAAGGCACAAAGGTGTCTCCCTCTCCATGAATGATTAAAATTGGAAGATTTGTATTTTTTACAGCAGATACGGCACTGCTTTCTTCTAAATTAAAATGCGCAAATAGGCGGGCGCCTAATTTTACAAAAGGATATAAAATTTCAGCAGGAAGATGCATTTCAGCGCGGGTAACTTTTTTAATAATATCCTTTGGAGCTGAATAAGGACAGTCCGCAATGACTCCTTTTACGTTTTGCGGCAATGGCATATCTGTAGACATTAAAACGGTAGCAGCACCCATGGAAAGACCTTCCAGAATAATTGGTATGTCTTCGCCGAAGCGGGAACGGGCATATTCAATCCAGCATAATACATCACGGCGTTCTAAGATACCGAATGTAATGTCTTTCCCTTCGCTTCTGCCATGGGAACGCTGATCGACTACTAAGGCATTATGTCCAATTTTGCCGGCATAAGTACTTCCGCCGCAAAAATCTAAAACTGCAGTACTTTTATATCCATGGAACTGAATCTGCAAAGGAGCGCCATCAGCGGCATGGTAGTATCTTCCATACAATTTTTTGCCGTCAAATGTTATAATCGTAACCGGTTCAAAAGGACGGGATAACATAGCATTAACAGATGTTTCGATTCCTTTTCGTACTTTTAAGTATGCTTCACCTTCCGGCAGGTGAATGCGGACATCTTCGTCAAAGACTCTTTTTGGAGCATAAAATGCCAGACGGTAGCAAAAATAAGCAGTCAATAAAATAAGAATTGCAAGAACAATCAAAATGATAAAAATCGTCATAAGAGTTAAGTAACCTCCTAGTTTATGTTATGAATCAATATCATTTAGTATAATCGGATTAAAATATCATGTCAAATATAGAAATTTTGTAACTATTCAGTAGGTCTGTGCATTTACTGCACAGACCGTGAGAAAGTGATTCAGGGGTGCAAAAATCCCATTGCCAAAGGCAATTTTTAATGGATTTTTGCATCGTAACTGGAAGGTACTGAACAGTTACGAAATTTTGTAAATTGAGGAAGAACGCCGCTTGTTTTATGTGGCAGTTACCAGAGCTAAGAAGCATCTTTATATTAGCAGTTACGAATCAAAAGGAGGTCTGTTTTTTACACAGCAATCCAGTTTTTTAAGTGATATGGACACGGAGTTGCTGAATTATATAAATAATAGTAAAATAGATGAGAAAATGCAGGTGTACGGAATTGCATTTGAGAATGTAAATGGCATTAGACGTTTACAGTTTCGGGCAGATTTGAAATTATTATAGCTACATAGTTTATAGAAAGTGCAGAGTAAGGGAAAATGTTAGAACAGATTGCAGACATTGTTAGAGAAGCAGCGGAATTAATGAAACCGGAAAATATTGAGGTGGAGCAAAAGGGAAATGATTCGAATTATGTGACAACAGCAGATGTAAATGTGCAGAATTTTTTGAAAGAGAAATTATTGGCATTACTGCCAGGCAGCTCGTTTGTGGGAGAAGAGGGAGATGAGCGGTTTGCAGATACAGAGTATGTCTGGGTAGTAGATCCGATTGACGGTACCTCTAATTTTATCCGTGAGCTTGGATTAAGTGCAGTTTCAGTAGGATTACTGAAGAATAGAAAACCATATATCGGTGTGGTATATCAGCCATACCGCGATGAGATGTATATGGCAGAGGTAGGAAAAGGTGCTTATATGAATGGAAAGCAGATTCATGTATCGGATAGGGACTTTAAGCATTCTCATTTGTGCTCAGCAATGAGTTTGTATAATAAGGACTATGCACCGCCTTGCTTCCGTATTATTGAGCGTGTTTACTATGAGTCAGACGATTTACGAAGACTGGGGACGGCAGCAGTGGAGCTGGTATATCTGGCGGCAGGACGTGTGGAGCTGTATTTCGAGATTCGTCTGTTTCCATGGGATATAGCAGCAGCGATTCCGATTCTGACGGAAGCGGGCGGCTTTATAGAGCTGATGTTTGAAGATGAGATGCCGCTTGACAGACCGATACCGGTAATTGCGGCAAATACAAAGGAGAATTTTGAGCGGTTAAAAGAAATCGTATATGAAGAAATCCCAAAACGAATTTATTAGGCAGCTACAGAGATGCGTAACAGCTGCTTTGTTAGAGGCAGGCAGGAGGAAGAATGAGAAAGAAAATAATAATATTATTTTTGGCTGGATTATTATTATTAACAGGATGTGGCGGAAGTGACAGCGCGAAGAAGTCGGAAAGCGGCACCGGGCAGTTGTCCGGTACGGTGGAGGATACAGCTGGAAGTATAGAAGAAGGCACAGAAGATGCTCAGACAGGTACCGAACAGCAGGCATATATTTTTGAATTTGCGGATGCAGTTACGGTAGATGGAGAGGCGATGTCCTCGGACGTATTTGCAGATTCAAAGCTTACGATGGTGAATGTGTGGGCAACATTTTGCGGACCATGCATTAATGAGATGCCGGATTTAGGTGAGATAGCAGCAGAGTATGACACAGCAGATTTTCAGCTGATTGGAATTGTAAGTGATGCGGTGGAAGGGGATGCAGATATGCTTGCGGAAGCGCAGGAGATTATCGAAGAAACAGGGGCAGACTATCCCCATTTGCTTTTGAATGAAGAACTTTATATTAATTTGGTGGGGGCATCAGATTCTGTACCGACAACCTATTTCTTTAATCAGGAAGGGGAGCTGCTGGGATATTTAGTAGGCTCTAGGTCAAAGGAAGTCTGGGAGGAAGTAATTAATGGACTTTTGGAAGAAATGGAATAAACTGCCGTCGTGGGCGGTTGGTGTTGGAATTGGTATTTGTTTTTTGATATTGGGTATGTGGAATGATCAGTTTTCGGATATTTATCGGAAAGCAGTTATGATTTGTCTGGAATGTATTGGAATCGGCTGAGGTGGAGAATGGAGAGAGTAGGATTTGGAAGACTTCGCCTGTTGGTTCAGATAATCTATACCATTATCACAAATGGATATGCATATGGCTATATAAATGGAAAAATTTATAAAGGGAATTTGAAATATATTTGTGTGCCGGGGCTGAATTGCTACTCCTGTCCCGGAGCAGTCGGTTCCTGCCCGTTGGGAGCACTACAGGCTGCATTAAATGAACGTAAAGTACAGATTCCATTTGCAGTACTTGGATTTTTATTCATATTCGGAAGTGTTTTTGGAAGATTTGTCTGTGGCTGGCTTTGTCCATTTGGATTACTGCAGGATTTGCTGCATAAAATACCGTTGTTTCGAAAGCAGAAAAAATTGCCTTATCATCGGATTCTGAAATATGGAAAATATCTGGTATTATTCGGTTTGGTATTGGTCGGTTCTTCTTTTGTGTTTATAGGACTTACCAAGGTACCGGCATTTTGTAAATATTTATGCCCATCCGGAACTTTTATGGGAGCGATTCCGCTGCTGACAGTCAATGAAGGTTTACAGTCACAGATTGGCGGATTGTTTTACTGGAAGTTCGCAATTTTAATCATAATCATTTTATTGTCAATAAAAGTATATCGGCCGTTCTGCCAGTATCTTTGTCCGCTGGGAGCAGTTTATGGCTGGTTTAATAAATTCAGTCTGGTACAGATTCGGTGGGAGAAAGAAGCCTGTACTTCTTGCATGGCTTGTCAGAAAGCCTGTCCGGTTGATTTGACACCAGAACAGATTTCAGTATCAGCAGAGTGTATCAAATGCGGCAAGTGCATGGATGCCTGCGGTGCCGGATGTTTGAAGTTTGGGAAATAGTTTTCAATCATCATTCATTTGGCTTTGCAACCGGTTTTGATTTTCTCGAAGAATCTCTTTCACCAACCTGAATTACACGGAAACCTTCTCCATGTACTTCATTTGATTCTAAAATAATCAAAAAGGCATTTGGGTCTGCAAATTTTACTGCAACCTGAACCAAATACATTTCTTTATTGCTGCAGGCACAGAGGACGATATCTCTGTCATCACCCTGAAAGCCGCCCTGTGCTTTTATCAGGGTGGTGCCTCTGCCGCAGCAGTTATCGATGACATTTGAAATCATTTTTCCATAATTAGTTATAATCAGTGCCAGTTTTCCTGCATTGATTCCGTACATCATTTTATCAATAACAAAAGCAAACAGGTAATTTACAATCATTCCATATATAATTCCGTCAATGTCCTGAAGTAAAATTCCACCTATCAGAATAATTCCTACATCGGCAAGAAATGCGATTTTGCCTAGAGAAAGGTAAGGATGTTTTGCTTTGATGGCAATAATAATAAAATCAATACCGCCGGTAGAGGAATACTGCATATAAATAAGCGCGTATCCGATACCGCCGAGTATGCCGGTAGTCAAAGCCGCCAGAAGGCGGTCGCCAGTGTAGACAGGAAAAAGTGGTGCAATATAATCAATAAAAATAGAGGATAGAATCATACAGCGAAGAGAACTTAAGAAAAAGTGTCTGCCAAGTAAACGATAACAAAAAAGTGCTACCGGAATGTTTAATAAAATAGTAGATAGTCCAATTGGGATATGAAACAGCCGGTATAGAATAATTGCAATGCCGGAAAATCCAGTCATAGGAAAGGCAGCATGAAGGGCAAAATTATAGATAGCGGCTGCAATAAGAATGCTGCCGATTATCTCCCAGAAAATGTGACAGCTGATTTCTTTTAAAGTGTCATTATCGATTGTCATGATATTCGTCTACCTGCCTTTTCATATATATAGTTAGCATGGCATAAATTAATTAAAATTATGTAACTATTCAGAGCCAAAGAAATTTACAAAATTATTACAAATTGGCAGTAAGATTGTATAACTAGCTGTAAGGTGGTTCTATTTACAGAGCTGTCGCAACTTGACATAAAATTAACAAATGCTATAATTAAATGAGCGTGTTCATAAAAGGAGTGGGCTATGCCAAAGATTGTCGTAAACATCAAGGAGAAATTACTTGAAGAAGCAAAAAGGCAGCTTTCTTTAGGAAAGTTTTGTTCGGAACGAAATAGAAGCATTGAAAAAAAGAAAAAGAAATGATAACTTATAAGTATAGGTTTGGATGAATGGAGTAATAATATGATGGATAAGTATGAAGTGCTGAAACTAGAAAATCAAATCTGTTTTCCACTATATGCGTGTTCGAAGGAAATTGTGAAAAGATATACACCTTTATTGGATGAAATAAATTTGACATATACCCAATATATTACAATGATGGTATTATGGGAGCATAAAGAAGTAAATGTAAAAGAACTGGGAAAACATTTGTATCTGGATTCCGGTACGTTGACACCTGTATTGAAAAAGCTTGAACAGAAAGGATATGTAAGCCGTAAGAGAGATACAAAGGATGAACGTGTGCTGAATGTGGCAGTTACGGAATCGGGAATGGAGCTTCGGGAAAAAGCAATGGATATTCCGATGAAAATCGGCAGTTGTGTACAAATGACGATGGAAGAGGCTGACTGCCTGCGCAGTCTGCTGCGTAAGCTTCTAAAAGAATTTTAGTTTTAGTAACTGGGAAGGTACAATAGTTACGAATATTAAAGAATAAAAAAGGATTTTGTGTATGAATACAGAGAAAAGAGTACGTTATCATCTGTTAGATGGAATTCGCGGTATTGTATTACTCAGTATGATAGCCTACCACTTTTCCTGGAACATGGTCTACATGTATGGAGCAAAGTGGTCATGGTACCGCAGTACGGGAGCTTATATATGGCAACAAAGCATTTGCTGGACATTTATTATATTGTCCGGCTTTTGTTGGTCTATGGGGAAGCAGCCGTTAAAGCGCGGATTAATGGTATTTGGAGGCGGGCTTTTGGTAACAGCGGTGACACTGGCAGCAATGCCTTATAATCGCGTGGTGTTTGGAGTATTGACCTGTATTGGATCAGCGATGCTGCTTATGATTCCATTGGACAAGGTTTTGCGGAAAATACCATCGGGGCCTGGAATGATTCTAAGTATGGGGCTGTTTATACTTACCAGAAATATAAATCGCGGATGGTTAGGATTTGAGGGGTGGAAACTGGCTGCTTTGCCACAAAGCTGGTATCGGAATTTGCTGACAGCTTATTTTGGCATGCCATCAGCAGAGTTTTATTCTACAGATTATTTTTCATTGATTCCATGGTGCTTTTTATTTATAACCGGATATTTTTTTCATGGAATTTGTAAAAAGCGGGATTTTTTGCGTTGGGAATTATTACAAAAGAAGATTCCTTTTTTCGATTTTTTAGGAAAGCATTCGCTGCTTGTGTATTTGCTGCACCAGCCGGTATTGTACCTGCTGTTGGAAATCCTGCGGGGAGCGGGACTTATATAACAGGTGAAGAATGAAAGAAGGGTACGATATGGCGGTAGAAAAGAAATATGGGATAAAAAAAGCAGGAATTGCAGTATTGATGGTGCTTGTATTTACAGGCTGTCTGTTTGTATTGTCTTTTATCAATTATTCAGATGGAGATGATACATTTTTTCTTCAATACTGCGGCAGTATGGGACTTTTGGAATATTTGAAGTGGCGTTATGAAACATGGACGGGACGCATGATTTCAGAAGGACTGATGCACATTTTCTTTAATAGAGATCTATGGCTTTGGAGGATTGTAAACGCGGGGATGCTGACAGCATTGCCGCTGTCTTTGGTTTTAGTAAAAAATAAAATCAGCCCTAAAAAACAACTGCTTAGTGTATGGCTGGCGCTGCTGTTTTATCTATTAACGGATATTAATACGTTTGGTTATGCCTGCATCTGGATTACAGGTTCTATGAATTATTTATGGCCGGCAGTATGCGGACTGCTGGCATTGTGGGCAGTAGCTGCAGAAGCATTTGCATCAGCAGAGAAAGAGCTTGTCAATGGAAAAAGGAGGTATTTGTTATCTATTCCATGTACAATTATTGCGGCAATGTCATCTGAGCAGATGGGAGCAGTGATTTTGGCATTTTCGCTAATTTGTATTGGTACGAAGCTGTGGAAAAAGCAAGTGCCGGGAGTGGGAATTTTAATTCAGACGGCAGCAGCAATAGGAGCTTTTGCGATATCAAGTCTGGCACCGGGAAATGCGCTGCGTGTGAAGGAGTCTGTAGAAATGTATATGCCGCAGTTTGATAGTCTTTCTTTGGGGCAGCGGCTGTTTATGCTGATTCAGTGGTTTGCTTCATCTTTTGCAAATGAAAATGCGATGCTTTTGACAGCTATCTGGATTGCCGGAATTTTTATACTGGCAGCAAAGCTGAAAAAGAACAATTTGTCAGGAAAAGAGAGGGGGCGCAGCGGCATATTTTTAGGAGGCTGTTGTATTTTTGGAATCGCAGCACTGGCAGGAAAGGTTGGGATAAGTCCTGTCTGTGATATGGGCATTCAGCTGTCAGATATGACGGGAAAGCTTGAAGCTGTCCCTGAGGCGGCAGAACTGACAGGAATGCAGTGGTTTGCGCTGGTATGGTGGTGTCTGGCTCTTGTTTTCACATTTTTTTTACTGTGGGAATTGACAAATGGAATGCCGGTTGTTTTATTAACTTATTTGGGTGCGGCTGCCTGTGAAGTAATTATGATTTTGTCTCCAACAATTTATTCGTCGGGAGAGAGAGTTTTCTTCGTGACAGGAATTATGCTTACCGGTATTTTACTGATTTTACTAGAAGTGCTTCAAAGAGAAAAAAAGGATGTCTGGTACGCAGGAGCAGTTACAATGCTGGCTTTGTGTAATTTTTTGATACAGATACCGGAATTAATGGGACTGCTGGCAGGTTAAAAGGTTTTGGGAAGAGAAGTGTAAATGGAAAAGAATTATAAGATGATATTGGCTTATGACGGAACTCGCTATTTTGGATGGGAGCGTCAGAAAAATACGGATATGACCATTCAGGGGAAGATAGAGAGTGTGTTGGAACGTATGACAGGAAATAAAATAGAAGTAATCGGCTGCGGCAGAACGGATGCAGGGGTGCACGCAAAGGGGATGACAGCAAATGTGAAATTAGACACAGAGCGGAATCCGGAAGAAATTCGTTCTTACCTGAATCATTATCTGCCGGAAGATATTTGCGTGAAAGAGGTAAGTGTGGCATCGGACCGTTTTCACAGCCGTTATAATGCGTCAGGAAAGACGTATCGTTATACTTGTTATATCGGGAAAGAAAAGCCGATTTTTGACCGGAAATATGTATATATAATCCAAGAGGCATTAGATATCGATAAGATGCAAAAAGCAGCAGAGCTTTTGAAAGGCGAGCATGATTTTGCAAGCTTTTGTGCCAACAAGAAGATGAAAAAATCGACGGTTCGCACGGTTGATAAGATTGATATTACCAGAAAGGGAGACTATTTATATTTTACAGTTCATGGAAATGGATTCTTACATCATATGGTACGGATTCTGGTAGGAACTTTGCTGGAAGTCGGCTGGGGAAAACGCGATCCGGAAAGTATGACAGCGCTTTTTGAAGCGAAAAATCGTGTACAGGCAGGAGTAACAGCACCGGCGCAGGGACTTTGCATGATGTCTGTGGATTATTAATAAAGGAAAAAATATGACATTACAACAATTAAAATATGCAATTGCAATCGCAGACCGCGGTTCTATGAATGAAGCTGCAAAGCATCTGTTTATTTCACAGCCCAGCTTATCAGAAACAATGAAAGAATTGGAAAATGAGATTGGTTTTGATATTTTTTTGCGTTCTAACAGAGGGATTATTATTACACCGGAGGGTGAGGAATTTTTAGGCTATGCCAGAGAAGTGACAGAGCAGTTCGGATTATTACAGGCGAAGTATATTGACAAGGCTGCAAAAGAAAAATTTGATGTTTCTACACAGCATTATACGTTTGCAGTAAAAGCGTTTGTAGATACGGTCAATCATGTGGGGATGGACCGCTACGAGTTTGCAATACATGAGACGATGACTGCTGATGTCATTGAAAATGTAAAGAATTTTAAAAGTGAAATTGGTGTACTTTATTTGAATGATTTTAATGAAAAGGTATTGACGAAATTGTTTAAAGAAAATGGGATCGAATTTGTGGAGCTTTTTACCTGTGATACTTATGTATATTTATGGGCAGGACATCCGCTTGCCGGTAAGGAAATGATTTCTATGAGTGAATTGGATGAGTATCCGTGTCTGGCGTTTGACCAGGGGAAAAATAATGCTTTTTATTTTGCAGAGGAGATGAAGAGTACCTATGAGTATAAACGGTTAATTAAGGCAAATGACAGGGCAACGCTGCTTAATATGATGAAGGGCGTAAATGCATATACATTATGTTCCGGCATTGTTTGTGAGGAACTAAATGGAAGCGAGTATCTGGCGGTGCCATTACTTGAGACAGAAAAAATGCGTATTGGATATATTAAACGTAAAGGGGCAAAATTGAGTCATATTGGTGAAACTTACGTCAAGGAATTGCAGAAATATGAGATAAATGTTATGTAATGAAAATGACATTGACTTTGCTATAGGTAAAACTTATAATGAGGTCAAGGTTTTCTATATTAACATTTTTCTGAAATAAGAGATATAATAGAGCATGTGCGTAAAAAGAAAATTGATTATAATAACGAAATGATAAAGGAGCAGCATGAGCGAGATAGAAGTAAAGCATCTCTCGAAGACCTTTGAACAAAAGGGAATCGTGGTGGAAGCGTTAAAGGATATTAACTTGAATATTGAAGCTGGCGATATTTATGGAATCATCGGAATGTCAGGAGCTGGAAAAAGTACCTTGGTTCGTTGTCTGAATTATTTGGAAAAGCCAACAGACGGACAGGTCATTGTAGCAGGACAGGATTTGGGCGCGTTAAGTGAAAAAGAATTGCGTAAACAGCGCAGTGACATCGCAATGATTTTTCAGCATTTTAATTTATTAATGCAAAAGACAGTATTGGATAATGTTTGTTTTCCATTACTGCTTCAGAAAACGAATAAAAAAGAAGCAAGAGAAAGAGCGAGAGAGCTATTAAAGGTAGTTGGATTGTCAGAGAAAGAAAAGGCCTATCCGGCGCAGCTTTCCGGCGGACAAAAGCAGCGTGTAGCAATTGCAAGAGCGCTGGCTTCGAATCCGCGGATTCTGCTTTGCGACGAAGCAACGAGTGCATTAGACCCTCAGACAACGGCGTCTATTTTAGACTTGCTAAAACAGATTAATAAAGATTTGGGAATCACAATTGTAATCATTACACACCAGATGGCAGTTATTCGTGAAATCTGTAATAAAGTAGCTATTGTTGAAGGTGGTGTGTTAGTAGAAAATGGATTGGTAGAAACGATTTTCAATCATCCAAAGTCACAGGCGGCCAGAGAACTGATTTTAAGAGATTTGCCGGAACTTGGCGCAAATGCAAGAGCACAGGAGCTGCCACGGCTTGATGCAAACAAAAAGATTCGAATTGTATTTTCTGAAAATTCAGCTTTTGAGCCGGTCATTGCAAATATGATTTTAAGATTTAATACCCCGGTAAATATTTTAAGAGCAAATACCAAGAATGTAGGCGGAGTTGCAAAAGGCGAAATGATTTTAGGGCTGCCGGACGACAGACACTTACAGGTGGATATCGAAACATATTTAAGAGACAGGGGATTAGAAATTGAGGAGGTGACTGGTGATGTTTGATAGTACAGTTATCACGATGTTATTGGAAGGTATCAGAGATACTTTATATATGACACTGGCATCTACTCTGCTTGGCTATTTATTTGGCTTGCCAATGGGTATTTTACTTACGGTAACGGATAAAGATGGAATTAAACCAAATGCGCCGGTTTATAAGGTGATGGATGTCATTATCAATATGGTACGAAGTGTTCCATTTCTGATTTTATTGATTTTATTGATACCATTTACCAGATTTTTGGTAGGAAAAAGCTATGGTTCCACGGCTACGATTGTTCCATTGGTTGTTGCAGCAGCACCATATATAGCACGAATGGTCGAGTCTTCTTTAAAGGAAGTAGATCCTGGAGTAATTGAGGCAGCCCGTTCCATGGGTGCATCTAACTTTGATATTATTTTTAAGGTGATGCTGGTGGAAGCCAGAACATCCTTAATCGTAGGTGCTACTATTTCAATTGGTACGATTTTAGGATATTCTGCTATGGCCGGAACAGTTGGCGGCGGCGGCTTAGGTGATATTGCTGTTCGATACGGCTATCACAGATGGCAGACGGATATTATGCTGGTAACAGTAGCATTGTTAATTATTTTGTTCCAGATATTCCAAACGATCGGAATGAAGGTAGCAAGTAATTTAGATAAGAGAAAGTAAGTAACTGCAAACGGTACAGAGCTGCCGGAAATTAGCTCTGATTTTATAGAAACAAAGAAAAAGAGGAAAAGAATATGAAAAAGAAAGTATTATCAGTTATTTTAGCATCTGTATTAACACTCAGTGTGTTTGCAGGATGCGGCGGTTCTGGTGAAACAAGTCAGAATGCAGCAAGCACAGAGGCAGGCGCAGTAACAATTACAGTTGGTGCATCTTCTACACCACATGCAGAAATTTTGGAAGTAGCAAAGCCAATTCTTGCTAAGCAGGGATACAACTTAGAAATCACTGTATTTGATGATTACATTATACCAAATGAAGTAGTAGAAAGCGGTGAAATGGATGCAAACTACTTCCAGCACGTATTGTACTTAAATAATTTTAATGCAGAAAAAGGCACACATTTAGTAAATGCAGGCGGCATTCATTATGAGCCACTTGGAATCTATCCGGGAACAAAAGCTGCTTTAGAAGAGATTGCAGCAGGTGATGTTATCGCAGTTCCAAATGATGTAACAAATGGTGCACGTGCATTATTGTTATTAGAAGAAAACGGACTTATTAAATTAAAAGAGGGCGCTGGTTTAACAGCTACAAAGAATGATATCGAACAGTATATTGTAGAGATTGAAATCGAGGAATTAGCAGCAGAACAGGTTGCGCGTGTAAAAGAAGAAGTTGCATATGTTGTATTAAATGGTAACTACGCACTTCAGGCAGGTTTTTCAGCAGATAAAGATGCACTTGTATGTGAAAACGCAGAGTCAGAAGCGATTCAGAACTACGTAAACGTAATCGCTGTAAAAGAAGGCAATGAAAACAACGAAGCAATCAAGGCATTAATTGAAGTATTAAAATCGGATGAAGTAAAGAAATATATTAACGATACTTATGAAGGTTCTGTAATTCCATTTGAATAAAAAATATGAATAAAAATTTAGAAGAAATATCAGATGGAAAAGTATATGGGCTGCACGATATGGTGCGTGCAGCCTGCAATGACTGCGCGGGCTGTCATTCCTGCTGCGAAGACATGGGAGATTCTATTATTTTAGACCCATTGGATGTATATTTATTGCAGAAAAATTTAGGAATGTCAGTGGAGTCTTTGATAGAAAAGAAAATGGAACTCCGCATGGTGGACGGATTGATTCTGCCGAATATGATGATGGATGAACAGACGAATTGCTGTGTCTTTTTAAATGAAGAAGGCCGATGCAGTATTCACGCTTTCAGACCGGGAATCTGCCGTTTATTTCCACTGGGACGGCTTTATGAAGAAGGCAGGCTCAGCTATTTTTTACAGAGCGAAGGCTGTGTGAAACAAAATCGAAGCAAAGTGAAAGTCTCGAAATGGCTGGATACGCCGGAACTGAAAAAGAATCAGAAATACCTGATTGACTGGCACAGTTTCCGAAAGCAAATGGAAGAAATAATAACAGATACACCGGACGAAAAAACAGTAAAAACAATCACCATGTTTTTATTAAACACCTTCTTTATTCAGCCGTATGATATGGAGAAAGATTTTTATGAGCAGTTTTACGGAAGATTAGAACGAATTAAGGCAGTGTTGAATCAATAGCTATTTAGCCCACGATTTTATTTTAAAATCGTGGGCTAAATAGTTTATTTAGAGAAGAATGCTAATCCAAATGCCCCTGGTCCTACATGAGTTCCAACAGTACTTCCAATACGGGAAACAGGAATATCTTTTGAAAGTACATCCCATGCATCTGCATTATCCTTGATATATTTCTGCAAAAGGTCATCATTATGGCCGCTGTATACAAAAGCACATGGCATAGAGAAGTCGATTTCACCGGCTTCTTTGGCAGTTTTTGTAAGCTGGACACCGGCATTCTTTAAACCACGGGCATTTCCGATAGAGGCTACTTCACCATCTACTACAGAAATCAATGGTTTGATAGAAAGCAGAGTTCCGGCTACAGCGGTAGTCTTAGAAATACGGCCGCCGCGCTGTAAATATTCTAAGGTATCCAGAACTGCTACAAGACGGATATCTCTTTTCTTCGCTTCAAGTGCAGCAACGATTTCTTCTGCAGAAGCGCCACTGTCACGCAGCTGGCAGGCATAACGTACTAAAAGCTGTTCACCTACGGTTGCATTTTCGCTGTCTACAACATAAATGCAGTCTTCATAGTCATCGCGGGCAATATTAGCACTCTGGAAAGTTCCGGAAAGTTTGCTGGAAATTGTAATAACAACAGCAGTGTCACCATTCTTTTTTACATCTGCATAGACATCTTCGAAATCAGCCGGAGAAACCTGACTGGTAGTTGGGTTTACTTTGCTGTTTTCCAATTTTGTGTAAAAATCATCGTGTGAAAGTGTAATACCGTCTAAAAATTCTTCCTCTCCAAAAATTGTTTTTAAAGGAAGAAAGTCCAAATGTAATTTATCTGCTATTTCTTTTGGCATGTCACAAGCTGAGTCAATAATAATTCTAACCATAAATAAATATTCTCCAATTCCGGGCAAAAGCCCTTTAAAAATTTGCATTATAAAAGTTTAAAAATTCTGTTTAAATATTTGAAAGTCAAATAGTTTGAAAATCAAACATTTATGGACTATACACGAAAAATGAAGGCTTGTCAATAGTATTTTGAAAGTCAAACTATTAAAAGGTTTACATAAGGCTGAAAAAATATAAGAAAAAGCTGAAAAAATGAGGATTTTATAAAAAAATGAATTGACGGAAAAAACATTTATGTTTAAGATATCTAAAGAATAATATAAAGGTAATAGAAATGGGATATAGCGGCTACGTACCGCTTGGAAATGGAGGTTTATGTGATTAAGGTTGTGAAATTTGGCGGAAGCTCTTTAGCAAGTGCAGAGCAGTTCGCAAAGGTAGGAAATATCATCCGTGCTGATAAGGAAAGAAAATTTGTAGTTCCAAGTGCACCAGGTAAGCGTAACAATAAAGATACAAAGGTAACAGATATGTTATATGCCTGCTATGCATTAGCTGAAAAGGATGAAGATTTTAAGGTACAGTTGAATAAGATTAAAGATCGTTATGATTCTATCATTAATGGTTTACATCTGAAAATGTCTTTAGAAGAAGAATTTCGTAAAATTGCTGAGGACTTCAAGGCAAAAGTTGGATCTGATTATGCTGCTTCCCGCGGAGAATACTTAAACGGTCTTATTATGGCAAATTATTTAGGATTTGAATTTGTTGACCCTGCAGAAGTAATTTTCTTTGATGAACATGGTGACTATATTCCAGAGAAAACAAATGAAGCATTAAGTGCACGTTTAAAAGATGTAGAATGCGCAGTTATCCCAGGATTTTATGGTGTAGGACCAGATGGAAAGATTAAAACATTCTCCCGCGGCGGTTCTGATATCACAGGTTCGATCGTATCAAAGGCAGTTCGTGCATCATGCTATGAAAACTGGACAGATGTATCTGGTTTCTTAGTTGCAGACCCAAGAATTGTAGATGATCCGAAGCCAATTAAGACAATTACATATAAAGAATTACGTGAGCTTTCTTACATGGGCGCAAGCGTGCTTCATGAAGAAGCTGTATTCCCAGTGCGCAGAGCTGGTATTCCGATTAATATCCGTAATACAAACGCACCGGAAGATGCAGGAACATGGATTGTAGAGAGTACTTGTCATCAGTCAGAGTATACGATTACAGGTATTGCAGGTAAAAAAGGCTTTGTTTCTGTAAATATTGAAAAAGACAGAATGAACTCAGAAGTAGGATTTGGAAGAAAAGTATTATCTGCTTTTGAAGATTACGAAATCAGTTTTGAGCATGTACCATCAGGTATTGATACCATGACTGTATTTGTTCATCAGCCTGAATTTGAAGGAAAAGAGCAGTCAGTTATTTCTGCAATTCATCGTTATGCCCAGCCGGACAGTGTAGAATTAGAAGCAGATTTAGCATTAATCGCAGTTGTAGGACGCGGCATGAAATCGAATCGTGGTACAGCAGGCAGAATTTTCTCTGCATTAGCACATGCAAACGTAAATGTTAAAATGATTGACCAGGGTTCTTCTGAATTAAATATTATTATCGGTGTGCGCAACGAAGATTTTGAAAAAGCAATTAAAGCAATTTATGACATTTTCGTAGTGACACGTTTATAAAAGAAGTGGATTTTCACAAATGAAAAATGAAGATTTGAACATAGAAAATAAAAAAGCAACTGTTCAGAAAAAAAGTTTTTGGGAAGGCAGAACTGTAATGACTTGCGTCATTACGGTTACTGCTTTTTTATGCATTTAGACATAAGTTTAGGCGACATCGAAATATTTTTATTTGATGTCGCCCATTAAACTATTTCATCCATTGGACTTTTACCTCTCTTTAATTTTATTTTTAAAAATCTTTCTGTTTTAATAAAGATTTTTCCGAAAGCGATATTTTTTAAAATGGATTTTCAATTTTTAAAAGTTTTTTTCTTTTTCATTTATTTTTTTATAGAAGTTCTTTTCTTCTCAATTTTAAAAGTTTTATTCTTTGATTTTTAAAAGATTTACTTCTCTCAATTTTTAATAAAGTTTTATTCTTTGATTTTTTAAAAAGATTGTCTTCTTTCAATTTCTAAAAGTTTTCTTCTTTTCGGACTTCTTCGTTTCTAAAAAATTGATTCTGATTTTCGTTCTTCTTATAGCTTTTCTAAAAATATTAAACTTTGTTAATATTTATTTCCCCTAGTGATTTATGCTACGTTTTCTGTCTTCTTCAATGATTTAAAATCGAATGCGGTTACGTTTTGATTGGCCTGTACCTCGCTTTCTTAATATTGCTAGTTAAGATTTACTTTTCTGGTGGTTTGTACCTTCCTTTCTGTAAGTCTTGTCTGTTTTGTTTTTGTTAAGTTTATTATAT
>CAYYZV010000007.1:0-29498 GCA_964476275.1 uncultured Roseburia sp. | reverse complement strand
CCGGTATATATTCATCTGCCATTGATTACAGATGAAAATCACAAAAAGTTATCAAAGAGAAGCGGACATTCTTCTTTTGAAGACTTAATCGAACAGGGATTTTTAACAGAAGCAATTGTAAACTATATTGCTTTACTGGGATGGAGTCCGGAAGATAATAGAGAAATCTTTACATTAGACGAATTAATCAGAGACTTCGATTATCGCAGAATCAGCAAATCACCTGCAGTTTTTGACTATGTGAAGCTGAAATGGATGAATGGTGAATACATCAAAGCTATGGATTTTGATGCATTCTATGAAATGGCACTGCCATATATCAAAGAAGTAGTGACAAAGGATATGGACTTTAAGAAGATTGCTGCAATGGTGAAGACTCGTATTGAAGTATTCCCTGATATTAAGGAGCATATCGACTTTTTAGAGGCCCTGCCGGAATACGATGCGGCAATGTATACACATAAGAAAATGAAGACAAATGCAGAGACTTCTTTAGAGGTATTGACAGAAATTCTTCCAAAATTAGAAGTACAGGAAGATTACAGCAACGATGCACTTTATGCAATGCTCTGTGACTATGTAGCAGAAAAAGGTGTAAAGAATGGCTATGTAATGTGGCCAATCCGTACAGCAGTATCCGGAAAACAGATGACACCAGGCGGTGCAACTGAGTTAATGGAACTTTTAGGAAAAGAAGAATCAATTGCCAGAATCAAAGCAGGAATTGCATTGTTAAGTAAGTAATACAGAAGGGAGCTGCGTGTCAGCTCCCTTACGAGTTATATAAGGGGGATTATGGGAAAGAAATATAATGATTCTCAAATGGAGGCAATTACGCACGGAAAAGGAGCCTGTTTGACATTAGCAGGACCGGGAAGCGGAAAGACCGCGGTTATTACAGAGAGGGTAAGAAATTTAATTCAAAATCAGAAGGTGAATCCGGCGAATATTCTTGTTATCACTTTCACAAAGGCTGCCGCTGCAGAAATGAAAGAGCGCTTTTACCAACTTATGGCAGAACATACAGGCGAAACCGGGTATGGAAAGTATCCGGTGACCTTTGGAACCTTTCATGCAGTCTTTTTTCAGATTTTAAAGTATGCTTATCATTACAATGCAGGAAATATCATCAAAGAAGAACAAAAATATGCCTGTATGCGGGATTTGGTAATCAAAAATCGTTTGGAATATGAAGATGAGACGGAGTTTGTTACAGGCATTTTAGGAGAAATCGGTCTGGTGAAAAATACAGGAGTGGATTTGGCAAATTATTATTCCGTAAACTGCGGAACAGAAATATTCAGAAGGCTCTACATTGAATATCACGAATATCTTTATCAGCATAAATTAATTGATTTTGATGATATGCTGGTCTATACCTATGAACTCTTTTGTGAGAGAAAGGATATCTTAAGTGCATGGCAGCGCAAATTTCAGTACATATTAATAGATGAATTTCAGGATATTAATAAAATACAATATGATATTGTAAAAATGCTGGCAGCACCGGAGAATAATCTGTTTATTGTAGGTGATGACGATCAGTCGATTTACCGTTTCCGCGGCGCAAAGCCGGAAATTATGCTTCATTTTCCAAAGGATTTTCCAAAGGCAAAACAATGCCTTTTGGACACGAATTATCGTTCACAGTCAAATGTGGTCGAAGCGGCTTTAAATTTAATCAGTAACAATCAGGAGCGATACGAAAAACAGTTTA
This sequence comes from uncultured Roseburia sp., assembly GCA_964476275.1. Lineage (GTDB taxonomy): Bacteria > Bacillota > Clostridia > Lachnospirales > Lachnospiraceae > Roseburia. The sequence goes on along the minus strand of CAYYZV010000007.1, from coordinate 27,781 downwards.
AATCCAGTATTCCGGCTGGCAGTGAAATAGAATATGCATGTTTTAAAACACAGAGAGAACAGAATCTTAGAATTATCAGAGATATTCATGACAGAATCGAGCGTGGCGGAAAATATGAGGAATTTGCAGTGCTTTTCCGTGTCAATACACAACCAAGAATGCTGATGGAGCAGTTAATGGAATATAATATTCCTTTTTATGCAAAGGACAGCATGCCAAATATTTACAGTCACTGGATAGCAAAGGATTTGTTTGCTTATATCAGAATTGCACAAGGAAGCAGACAGCGGAGTGACTTTTTGCAGATCATGAACCGGCCGAAGCGTTATATCAGCAGAGAATCTTTAGATGACGAGTTAGTGGCGTTTGATGTCTGGGAATGGTTTTATGAAGAACAGCCATGGGTTGCAAAACGAATTCAGCAATTAGAGCATGATATTAAAATGTTAGAATATATGAGCCCATATGCGGCGATAAATTATATCCGCAGAGGAATTGGATATGATGAATTTTTAAAGGAATATGCGGATTACAGACGAATTAATGAGGATGATTTATTTGATATTATAGAAGAACTGCAGGAGAGTGCAAAAGAATATAAAAATTATGAAGCGTGGTTTTTGCATATCGAAGAATATGGGCAGGAATTAGAAAAAATTCGTCAGCAGAAGCAGGAAAAGAAAGAGGGCGTGACACTTGCTACTCTGCATAGTGCAAAGGGCTTGGAATTTGAGCATGTTTATATTGTAGATGTTAATGAGGGAATGATGCCTTATAAAAAGGCCGTACTGGATCAGGAAATCGAAGAAGAACGCCGCATGTTTTATGTGGGGATGACCAGAGCGAAAAAAAATCTGCATCTGTTCTCCACCAGACAGGTGAATCACAAAGATGCAGAAATTTCACGTTTCATAAATGAAGCAAAAGGCAAACTCGTCGAATCGAAAGACAATGCTTACATTTCATCAAAAGCTGCTTCGTCTAATAATTCGTCAAAACGATCAGCAACTGCTTCATATTCGTCGTCGTCTTCGATGTTTTCTAAAGAAGGATTGCCTTCTTCATCTTCAAAATAACGGTAGATGAATACTTCGTCACTTTCTTCATCATTGTCGGAAAGTGGAAGTAAAGCGATATAGTCCTGTTTGTTTACATCGAAGATCGTAAGAATTTCGCACTCAACCTGAGTACCATCATCTAAATCTAAAGTAACAAACATTGCATCGTCATCTAAATTCTGATTTTTAATATTATTTTCTGCCATAAAATCCTCGTTTCTGCACAGTTTTTGTGTTAGAAGGGCCTGTGCCGCCGCATAATTCTATTAAACATAGTATCGGAAATAAAAAAGGAATTGTCAAGAGGAAATTACGTGTTATTGTTCACAGAGCAATCAGACATTTACTGTCTGATTGTGAAAGGATGTGATTCAAGAGGCACTTTTTGCATTTGCGCAGCAAATTTTGCATGCAAAAAGTGCGTTACTGGAATTGTAACAAAATTAAAATATGTACAAATGACAAAATAATTGGTAAAATAGTAAGTAGATAGATTGGTCTTGAAAATGAATTATACGGAGGCAGCATGGAAGTTACGATTAAAGAAGGAAATTATAATAAGTTTGGGGTTTGTGAAGCAAATGGTGGATATATATTTACCTTTGTAGGAGAAAAAGAGCAGGAGTGCTATGTTCGTATCTATAATAAGGAAAATCAGCTGTTAGAACGTATTTTGGTTCCGAAGTCTTACTGCACGGGGGCTGTTCGATCTGTACAGGTAAACGGCTTGAAAGAGAAAGAAATCCGTTATGATTATGAGATCGATGGGAAGACAGTGATAGACACATATGCCGAGAAGATTATCGGAAGAGAAGTGTGGAATAATGAAAAGCGTCGGGAAACGGATTATGCAGTGTACTGCGGAAAAGAGAAGCAGGGATTTAACTGGGAAGAAGATGATTTCCCAGAGATTCCACGTTCAGAGATGGTGATGTATAAGCTTCATGTCAGAGGATTTTCGATGGACAGCGGCATAAAAGGGCGAAAAAAGGGTACTTTTGCGGCTGTTGCAGACAAAATACCATATTTGAAACAACTGGGTGTAACAACAGTGGAATTTATGCCGTTGTATGAGTTCGAAGAAATAGTATTGGAAGAAAAACCGGAAATACCGGATTATATTAAAGAAAAAATAAAAGAAGATGATGAGAATGTACCGGAAGATGGCGGTATCAAAGCAGTAGGTTTAAATTACTGGGGATATGGCTCAGGAAATTATTTTGCTGTGAAAGCTTCTTACTCAAGTACAGGCAATGCATCGAAAGAATTAAAAACATTGATTAAAACAATGCACAAGAGTGGGCTGGAATGTATTATGGAGATGCATTTCCCACAGGGAATGAACCAGAATGTGATTATGCATGTTCTGCGTTTCTGGGTAAGAGAATATCATGTAGATGGCTTCCATTTGTTAGGTGAAAGTATACCGGTGAAAGCGATCTGTCAGGATATGTTCTTAAGCAGAGCGAAGATTTTCTGCGAGTATTTTGATGGTGAGCAGTATCATACAGAAAAGACATATCCAAATCTTTATGTATATAATGATGCTTATCTTTATCAGGCAAGAAAGCTGTTAAACCGTATGGGCGGTTCTTTGGAAGAATTTGCAAATCAGCAGAGAAAGCAGAATAAGAACGTAGGATTTGTAAATTACATTGCCAATAATAATGGTTTTACATTAATGGATACTTTCAGTTATCAGGATAAGCATAATGAAGATAACGGTGAGAATAATACAGACGGCAATAATTGGAATTTCAGCAGCAATTATGGTGCAGAGGGCAAGTCTAATAAACGTTACGTAATGGAAATGCGTAAGAGACAAATATTGAATGCATATGCAATGCTGTTTCTTGGTCAGGGTGTGCCTCTTATCTGGGCCGGAGATGAAATGGGCAACACCCAGAATGGTAATAACAATGCTTATTGTCAGGATAATAAGACAGGCTGGCTGAACTGGAAAAAGGATGAGAAAAACAGCTGGATAAGCGTATTTATAAAGCAGCTGTTGAATTTCCGAAAAGAACATCCGGTTATAAGACTTGAGACACCGATGAATTTAAGTGATTATGGAAGAAAAGGCTGTCCGGACTTGTCTTATCATGGTGAAAGTGCATGGCTGTCATGCTTTTATAGTGACAATACACCGCTTGGAATTATGTACTGCGGTGCTTATGCAGAGAAAGAAAACGGTGAAAACGATGATTTTATTTATGTAGGATATAATTTCCACTTTGGCAAGAATTATTTGGCACTGCCAAAACTTCCAAATAAAAAGAAATGGTATCTGGTGATGGATACCGGAAACAGCAAAGAACCGTTTGAAAAAGAAGCTGTCTGCCTTGAAAATCAGCAGAAATTTGAAATAAAGGCACAGTCAGCAGTTATTCTGATTGGAAAATAAGGTGGTGGTTTCAATGAAAGTGTGGCAACATTTTTGTACAATTAGTAAGCATAAAATGCTGGTAATGAAGGGCTGTTTTCAACTTGGCATGATTCGTCAGGGACTCCTTCATGATTTGACAAAGTATTCTCCGGCAGAGTTTATAGTTGGCTGTAAGTATTTTCAGGGTGATAAAAGCCCGAATGATGCAGAACGTATGGAGAAAGGATATTCTTCTGCCTGGCTGCATCACAAGGGCCGTAATAAGCATCATTTAGAGTACTGGCTGGATTATGGCGTACCGGATAAAGAAGGACCGAATAAAGGCAAGAGAAAAGGTATTTGCGGCATGAAAATGCCGATGAAATATGTTGTAGAAATGTATGTGGATCGTGTGGCGGCTTCTAAGAATTATCAGAAGGACAAATACAGAGACGACAGCGCACTGATTTATTATCAGGGCGGAAAGGCGGGGACTCTGCTTCATGAAGATACAAAGGCATTATTAGAGCTGCTTTTGCATATGCTTGCAAAGCGGGGAGAAGCGCAGACAAACCACTTTATCAGGACGAAATTATTAAAGGGCAGAATCCCTTATGAGAAAGCTGCCCTAAATCGTTTACAGGAAAAATTATAAAAACTTTGCAGCGGCATAGCTAGTTTCTGTTCCAAAAATCAGCCATGTCAGAAGGCATTGGAGCAGACAGAACCATTGCTTCTTTTGTGATTGGATGATGAAATTCCAATTTATGAGAATGTAAGGCCTGTCGCGGCAGTTCTTTCGAATCCGGATGATACAGAAAATCACCGATTAAAGGATGGCCGATAGAGGCCATATGGACACGTATTTGATGGGTACGCCCTGTTTCTAAAACAAGAGACAGCAGGGTGTATCCATTTTTTGTCTCTATTTTCCGATAGTGAGTGACGGCGTGTTCGCCGTTTTCCAGGTCAATCTGCCGTTCAATGGCAGAAGCATCTTTTCGTCCGATAGGAGCATCTATTGTGCCGGAATCCGGCGTATTTCCTTTTACAATGGCAAGATATTCGCGCTTGATATTTTTAACAGCTACATCCTGGCTTAAAATAGCAGAGCTTAGCATATGTTTTGCGATAATTGTAAGTCCGGTCGTATTTTTGTCCAGACGATTTACGCAGCGAAAAGTATAGGGAATGCCCTGATTGGCATAGTAATGGCATACAGCATTCGCCAGCGTGTTTTCGTAATGGTTTAAAGAAGGGTGAATCGGCATATTGGCAGGTTTATTTACTACGAGAATATCATCATCTTCGTATATAATCGAAAAAGGTGCAGACACCGGTGGGATGTTTTCTGAGGATTCCGTTTCGATTAATTTGATAGTCAAAACATCTCCGGTTTTTATTTTTGTATTGACATATTCCCAGTGTTCATTTAAAAGGATGCTTTCCGGTGTTTTCTTTAAATGTACAATAACGGCATGGGGATAGCCCTTAGATTTTAAATAAGATAAAATCGTACTGCCGTTTTCGGATTCAGTGATATGATAAATAAAATTGCGCTGCATGGTGAGTTCCTTTCGCTTGTGAATAAATAAGAGTATAGCGGAAAAAAGGGATTTTGAAAAGAAAAAATGCGGAAAAGCACAAAGAATAAAAAATTACATAGAATGTAAAAAGAAGCTTTTAAGGTGCGTTTTTGAAAACTTTTTTACAACCCTTGACTATAGAACAGGAAACAGAATGTCTGCGAAAAATGAAAAATGGCGACCTTGAGGCAAGAAATGAATTGATTCTTAGAAATATGCGTCTTGTGGCACATGTTGCTAAAAAATACCAAAGCAGAGAAGATGAGCTGGAGGATTTGATATCCATCGGAACGATTGGTTTGATTAAAGCAATTTCCACATATAATGAGGAGTTCGGAAGCAGGCTGGCGACTTATGCGGTGCGGTGCATTGATAATGAATTGCTGATGCATTTTCGCGCAAAGAAAAAAACATCCAAAGAGATGTCTCTGTATGAACCGATAGGAACAGATAAAGAGGGGAATCAGATTCAATTGGTTGATGTGATAGAGAGTGAAGATGCAGATATTGTAGAACAAATGGAAATCAGTCGGAAGACGGAAAAACTGACCCAAATCATTTCAAAGGTCTTAAACGGAAGGGAGCTTTTTATTATTATTAATCGATATGGCTTGTTTCAGAAAGAGCCTATGACACAGCGAGAAATTGCAGAAAAACTAGGAATTTCCAGATCTTATGTATCTCGGATTGAAAAAAAGGCACTGGATAAATTAAAGAAAGCGTTTTAATGGCTTTTCAAATGGGATGGTATCTGTTATAATACAGATACCATCTTTTATCAAATTCAAGGGCGGATCGCCCAAATTTCCCAAAACAGAATTAAGTAAGAAGGGAATGATTTTTTGTACAGTATCATAAGAACTGCAATTGTACAGGGAATAAAAAGCGTACCTGTATATGTAGAAGCAGACGTAAGTGACGGAATGCCGGTATTTGAAATGGTAGGCTTTTTGTCTGCGGAGGTAAAGGAATCAAAGGAACGGGTGCGGACAGCACTGCGGAATATTGGTTATTTACTGCCGGCAAAACGCATTACCATTAATTTACTGCCCGCAAATATCAGAAAGACAGGAGCCGGATTTGATCTGCCTGTGGCATTAGCGATTTTAGGAGCAATTGGAATTGTGCCGGCTCTGGAAGAAAAAGAATTATTTGTGATTGGTGAAGTGAGTCTAAGCGGAGAAATTCATCCTGTAAATGGAATTTTGCCTATGATTTCAGAAGCCTGTGAAAATGGAATAAGTGCCTGCATTGTACCGTTTGAAAACCGCAAAGAAGCAGGACTGGTTACAGGAATGAAAATTTATCCGGTAAAAAATTTAAAAGAAGCGATTGGAATTATAAACGGGGATACAAGCATCTGTCCGGAGGAAAAGGCAGGAGACATAGAAAAAAAGAATAGAGAAAAAGAACCGGACTTTGCGGAAATCAGTGGACAGCAGGTTTTAAAACGAGCCTGTGAAACGGCGGTGAGCGGAATGCACAATTTGCTTATGGTAGGACCGCCCGGTGCAGGAAAAACGATGACTGCTATGCGGATTCCAAGTATTCTTCCACCATTAAAAGAAAAAGAACAGATGGAACTGTCAAAGATATACAGCGTATGTGGACTGTTTTCTAATCGGGAAAGTCTGATGGCGGTAAGACCTTTCCGCTGTCCACATCATACAATCTCACCATATGGATTAGCAGGAGGCGGAAGCATTCCAAGACCCGGAGAAATTTCATTGGCGCACAAAGGTGTGTTATTTTTGGATGAGCTTCCGGAATTTAAAAAAGAAACTTTGGAAATACTGCGTCAGCCGATGGAGGATAAAATGGCAAGACTGGTCAGAGCAAATGGAAATTATGAATATCCGGCTGACTTCATGCTTGTGGCGGCTATGAATCCTTGTAAATGCGGTTATTATCCGGATATGCAAAAATGCCGCTGCGATGAACAAAATATAAAACGTTATATCAACCGAATTAGTCAGCCGCTTTTAGATCGTATCGACATCTGCGTGACCGCTGCGCCGATTTCGTTTGAAGAATTGAATCAGGCTTCGAAAGAAGAAAATTCAGAGCAGATTCGGAAGCGGGTTGTACAGGTGCATGAACGAATGTTGTTTCGGTTTCGGAATGAAAATTTTGACTATAACAGCCAGATACCGGCATCGAAAATAAAAGAATACTGCAAACTAGGCAGCAAGCAGGAGCAGTATATGGAGCAGGTCTATAAAAGATTGAATTTGACAGCGCGAGGTTTTCATAAGATTTTAAAGGTGGCAAGAACACTTTCCGATATGGACGGAGCAGATGAAATTCAGATTAGGCATTTAAACGAGGCGATTTGTTACCGCAGTACAGATAAGGAATTATGGAGGTAGGGATGCAGTATCAATATTGGCTATCTAATATAGAAGGGATCGGTTCTGTGACGATTCATAAAATTTTAAATGAGGTTAGCAGTGCAGAAGAACTGTATGTTCTGCCGGAAAAGCAGTTGGAACTTTTACAGGGATTAAGGAAAAAGGAAAAGGAGCAGATTTTAGAGAGTAAACGAAGCTGGAATCTGTCAGAACAATGGGAAAAATTTTTAGAAAAAGGGATTTCATTTATTTCATGGGAAATGGAAAACTTTCCGGAAAAATTAAGATACATAGACAACCCGCCATACAGCATATATTATAGAGGAAATCTGCCGGATGAAAAAAGAACTGCCGTAGCGATTGTAGGAGCCAGACGCTGTTCGGAATATGGTCGTTATATGGCAGAAAAGCTGGCCGAGAAGCTTGCGCAGTATCAGGTGCCGGTTATTAGCGGCATGGCAAAGGGAGTGGATTCATATGCTCATATTGGCGCTTTACGGGGAAAGGGAAAAACATATGCAATATTAGGGTGCGGTGCAGATGTGTGTTATCCCACAGCTCACAGAAGTCTTTACAAAGAGATATTAGAAACAGGCGGGATTCTTTCAGAATATCCGCCCGGTACACAGCCAAGAGCGGGCTTTTTTCCAGCGAGGAACCGGATTATTTCAGCGTTGAGTGATGTATTGGTATTGGTGGAAGCAAAAGAAAAAAGCGGTTCTTTAATAACAGCGGATTTTGCTTTAGAACAGGGAAAAGATATTTTTGCATGTCCCGGACGGGCTACAGATGAATTGAGTTTTGGGTGTAATGCATTTATCAGACAAGGGGCTGGAATCGTTACCAGTGTAGATTCCTTTCTTGCAGATATAGGTGTTTTAAAAGAGCAGAAATACCGGCAGGAAAATCTTTTTGAAAAATTTCCGAATTTATTACTTGAAAAAGAGGAACGCTTGGTGTATAGTTGTCTCGATTTACGACCGAGGAGTCTGGAGGAGATTTCCTGCCGGACAGGATTAAAAACACAGTATTTAACGAGTCTGATTCAGAACATGATACAAAAAGGTGTGCTGAAAGAGACATTTCGAAATTATTATATAAGAGCGGACTAGAGAGGTCTGTGTGGTAAGGAGATGGAACTATGGCAAAGTATCTTGTAATCGTGGAATCACCGGCGAAGGTGAAAACGATTAAAAAGTTTTTGGGGAAGAATTACGAGGTGGCGGCTTCAAATGGGCATGTGCGCGATTTACCAAAGAGCACACTTGGTTTTGATCCGGAAAATAATTTTGAACCAAAGTATATTACAATCCGCGGAAAGGGAGATGTACTGGCAAAGCTTCGCAAGGAAGCAAAGAAAGCAGAGAAAATTTATCTTGCAACTGACCCGGACCGTGAAGGTGAGGCAATTTCATGGCATTTGAGTCAGGCATTAAAGATAGAAGACAAGGATGTAAATCGAATCAGCTTTAATGAAATTACAAAAAATGCAGTAAAGACATCGTTAAAGCACCCAAGAAAAATAGATATGGACTTGGTGAATGCGCAGCAGGCGCGCCGTATGTTAGACCGTATGGTGGGTTATAAAATTAGTCCTTTATTATGGGCAAAGGTAAAGCGTGGCTTAAGTGCTGGCCGTGTACAGTCTGTTGCTCTGCGGATTATCTGTGACAGAGAAGAGGAAATCAATGCATTTATTCCGGAAGAATACTGGTCATTAGAGGCTAAATTATCCATTCCTGGCGAAAAGAAGCCATTGACAGCGAAGTTCCATGGAGATGAAAATGGAAAAATGACAATTGCTTCTAAAACGGAAATGGATGCGGTACTAGAAACTTTAGAAAAGGAAGTCTTTCAGGTGTTAGAGGTAAAAAAAGGGGAACGTACAAAGAAAAGTCCGCTTCCATTTACAACTAGTACTATGCAGCAGGAAGCCTCAAAAGCATTAAATTATCCAATTTCGAAAACGATGCGTATTGCGCAGCAGTTATATGAAGGGGTAGACATTAAAGGTGAAGGAACGGTTGGTTTGATTACCTATCTTCGTACGGATTCTGTTCGTATTTCAGAAGAGGCAGAAGAACAGGCTGCAAAATACATTGGCGAAACTTTTGGAGAACAGTATTTATCCGGACAGGTTACCACAAAAAAGAGTAATGCAAAGATTCAGGATGCACATGAGGCGATTCGTCCGTCAGATATTAATCGTACCCCGGCTATGGTGAAAGATTCTCTGACAAGAGACCAGTTCCGTTTATATCAGCTGATTTGGAAACGTTTTGCTGCAAGCAGAATGGCAGCAGCAGTATATGAAACAATCAATGTAAAAATCGGTGCAGGCACATATCGTTTTAGTGTATCAGCTTCTAAGATTGCTTTTGATGGTTTCTTATCTGTCTATACCTCAGAAGATGATGAAAAGGTTGAAAATAATGTGCTTTTAAAAGTACTGGATAAAGATACGGTTCTTACACTGGAAGATTTGGAAGCGAAACAGCATTTTACACAGCCGCCGGCGCATTATACAGAGGCTTCTTTGGTAAAAGCCATGGAAGAATTGGGCATTGGACGTCCAAGTACTTATTCACCGACGATAACGGTACTATTGGGAAGAAGATATATCGTGAAAGAGGCGAAGAATCTTTACATGACAGAGCTTGGAGAAGTAGTAAACCAAATTATGAAAGAAAATTTCCCGACAATTGTGGATGAACAGTTCACGGCTAATATGGAATCTCTTTTAGATGGTGTCGGAGAAGGAAATGTAAACTGGAAGTCATTGATTGCAAACTTTTATCCGGATTTAGCAGAAGCTGTAGAAGCGGCTGAAAAAGATTTGGAAAAAGTAAAAATTGAAGACGAGGTAACAGATGTACTTTGTGATGTCTGCGGCCGGAATATGGTTGTAAAATATGGACCGCATGGCAAGTTCTTAGCCTGTCCGGGATTTCCGGAATGCCGTTGTACGAAACCGCTTTTGGAAAAAATAGGGATTGCCTGTCCGAAGTGTGGAAAAGATATAGTATTGCGAAAAACGAAAAAAGGAAGAAAATATTTTGGGTGTGAAGACAATCCGTCATGTGATTTTATGTCATGGTCAAAGCCGGTAGAAAAGAGATGTCCAGATTGCGGCAGTTATATGGTAGAGAAGGGCAGCAAAATAGCATGTGCAGAAGAAACATGCGGATATACAGAAATGAAGAAAGCTTCTGAAAATTGAATTAAGGATGTGTAAATTTTGTGAAAAGATTGAATTTTCAGAATTAACATGTTAAAATAGCTATTATTAAGATAATTAACAGCTGTTTTGAACAGTATTTTGCACTGGAAAATAGAGGAGAATCCCATGAGCGTACAACTGTTAGATAAGACAAGAAAGATTAATAAGCTTTTGCACAATAATAATTCTTCCAAAGTAGTATTTAATGATATTTGTGAAGTATTAAAAGAAATTTTAAACTCCAATATTCTTGTTATCAGTAAAAAAGGGAAGGTTCTTGGAACCGGAGTTTGTGAGGGAGTCGCGGAGATTAAGGAATTAATAGCGGATGAAGTAGGCGGCTTTATAGACAGTATGTTGAATGAACGCCTGCTTGGAATCTTATCTACGAAGGAAAATGTGAATCTGGAAACACTCGGGTTTATTGATAACGCCAAAAAGTATACCGCAATTATAACTCCAATCGATATTGCAGGAGAGCGGTTGGGAACTTTGTTTGTATATCGGGAAGATACACAGTATGATATCGATGATATCATTTTAAGTGAGTATGGCACTACGGTTGTAGGCTTGGAGATGATGCGTTCTGTAAATGAAGAGAATGCAGAAGAGACAAGAAAGATACAGATTGTAAAATCAGCTATCAGTACATTATCTTTCTCTGAGTTAGAAGCAATTACTCATATTTTTGAAGAAATGGAAGGCAAGGAAGGAATTCTTGTTGCCAGCAAGATTGCAGACAGGGTGGGGATTACCCGATCTGTAATCGTAAATGCTCTGCGTAAATTTGAAAGTGCAGGAGTTATCGAGTCACGTTCCTCTGGTATGAAAGGAACATACATTAAGGTGTTAAATGATGTGGTATTTGATGAACTGGACAAGTTAAAAAAGCAGAGTCAGACAAATTAAAGAATATGTTAAAGGATTAACATGGAAAAAGCAGGGTCGCTCGGTTAAACTTGAATTGTGGGCGGCTCTTTTTTTGTCTATATCTCTTAAATTAGACTCGAATATTTAGTAGATATGCACAAAAGGGAAAACAATATCTTGCGGAAATTCTAAAAAAGGGCTTGTGTTTTCATGAAAAGGATTTATAATATAGTAAGGTATCGTTAAAATGTGCCTAGTTATGGGTATCAAGGAGGAAGTATCATGTTTTCTACAAACGCATTTGATTATATCAATATTTTAGATAAGGCAGCAGATGCCAGCTGGCTCCGTGAGACAGCGATAACAAACAACCTGGCAAATATTGATACGCCTGGTTATAAAAGAGCCGATGTGGATTTCCAGAGTGTATTGAAACGGGAACTTGGATTGTCAAAATATGAGTCACTGGATAAGAGGGTGCGAGGGTTAAATAGTCATTTAAGTGATTTGGATGTTACGACTTATACAGATGCTTCTAATTATTCTTATCGTCTGGATGGGAATAACGTAGATGTTGATACAGAAAACGTGGAACTGGCTTCTGAGCAGATTCGTTATGAAGCATTGACATCAAGTATTAATTCACAGTTTTCATGCATGAAGGCTGCGATGGGTAAAGCATAATAGGAGGAAGTTATGGGGTTATTTCAATCATTTAATATTAGTGCATCAGGTATGACAGCACAGCGTTTCCGCTTTGATACCATTGCAGAGAATATTGCTAATGTAAATACAACAAGAACAGAAGATGGAACACCATACCGCAGAAAAATTGTTACCTTTCAGGAAAAAGAAGTGACACCTTTTTCTACATACTATTCAAATTCCAAATCCAGAGAGGTTGGGAATGGTGTAAAGGTTACTTCTGTAACAGAGGATTATGAAACAGAGTTTATTATGGAATACGATCCTGCTCATCCGGATGCAGATGAGAATGGATATGTATCTTATCCAAATGTAAATACGGTTACAGAAATGACAAACATGATAAGTGCTACTAGAGCATATGAAGCAAACACAACAGCGTTCGAGGCCAGCAAGAGTATGGCAAGAACGGGCTTGTCAATTGGAAAATAGGAAATAATGTAACTATGAACTACTGAATAGTTACGAAATAATATAAGCGATATATATGAAAGGTAAGGTGCGAAGAATGGATATTTCTTCTTTATCGGTAATAAATGCGGATTATTATAATAAGGTTGCAGGCCGGCATATAGAAACAGAACAGACTGAGGAATCATTTAGTTCTATACTGGATTCGGCGATGAATATGATTAATGAGGCGAATGAACTTCGTAATGCCGCTGATTCTGAACAGATTCGTTTTGCATTAGGTGAAGCAGAAAATACACATGATCTTTTGATTGCAGAAACAAAAGCATTGACAGCTATACAGTATACGACAGCTGTCCGTGATAAAGCGTTAGAGGCATATAAAGAGATAATGAATATGCAAATTTAATTAGATAGACGGGGATAGATAAATGCCAGAACAAATACAACAGATTTTAGATAAAATCCTGGAGTGGTGGAAAAAATTTAATACAAAGCAGAAAGCGTTAATGGCCAGTATCGTTGCGGTTATTGTACTTTCCCTTGTGATTTTGACAGTAGTTGTCTCGACACCAGAGATGATGACATTATATACATGTACATCTTTGACAGAGGCAAGTGCAATAAAAGAGCTTTTGACAGATAATGGAATTGAATATGAAGTGTCGACCGATGGAATGATTTTTGCGGTAGAAGAATCATATTACACAGATGCCAGAATTTTGCTTGGTGCGAGTGAAATTCCGACGAATGGACCGGATATTGATTCGGTTTTTGAAGGTGGATTCAGTTCTACGGAAGCGGATAAAGAAAAACGTTATAAAGTATATTTGCAGGAAGATCTTTCGAATGTTTTAAAAGGGATGGAGGGGATTGAAGAAGCATCTGTACGTTTAGATTTGCCTAGCAATGATGGTACGATTATTTCAAAAAATGAACAGGCTTCTGTTTCTGTTCTTCTGACAGTAAGTAAAGATTTTGAGGCATCACAGGCGGAAGCGATTGCACAGTTTTTGGCTACAAACGTTGGCAATACAGATACTTCCAGAGTAAAGATTATCAGCAGTACAGGAACAGTACTTTTTTCGGGTTCAGAAGATGAAACTGTGCTAGATAATGCATCTACTCAGCTTGAATTAAGATATAAAGCAGAGAATCTTATAAAGAATAAAATTAAAGATGTATTAGTAGGTTCTACAATTTTTGATAATGCAGAAGTTGCTATGAACTTAAATATGAATTTTGATGAAGTAACAAAGCAGAGCCATGAATATTCAGCACCAGAAGGACAAACCAATGGTATGATTGATTCGAAAAGTGAGTATGAGTCTACTACACAGGGAGGCGAAGCAGCTGTTCCTGGAACGGATTCAAATGATGATACTACATATGTGATTGAAGATTCAGAAATTACACTGTCAACTATTACAGATGTTACTACAGATTATATAAATAATGAGCTGGTTACGACTTATGTTCAGGCGATTGGAAAAGTAGACTGTGAGACATCTTCTATTTCAGTTGTACTGACAGACTGGGTTGTTTATAGTGAGGATGTATTAAAAGCATCAGGTGCTCTGGATGATATGAGCTTTGAAGAGTACATTGCAGCAAACAGCTCTCCTGTAAAGAAAGAAGTTGACGAAGATTATTATAAGTTGGTTTCAAATGCAACTGGATTTCCGATTGAAAGTATTACGATTTTGTCTTATACACAGCCAATGTTTGAATATTCGTCAAATGAAAAGACAGCTGAAGATTATTTGCAGTTGTTCTTAGCATTAATGATTTTTGTATTACTTGGCCTTGTGGTATTCCGCAGCATGCGTAAGGAAGAGGTACAGGAAGCAGAAGAAGAACTTTCAGTTGAACAGCTGATACAGTCTACAAAAGAATCTCAGGAGGAAGCAGAAGCAATGGAAGATATTGGATTTAATGATAAATCTGAAACCAGAATACTGATAGAGAAGTTTGTAGATCAGAATCCGGAAGCATCAGCTTCTCTACTTAGAAACTGGCTGAATGAGGATTGGGATTAAAAATTACGGAGGCAGACCATGAGTGCAGATGGATTAAGCGGAGTACAGAAAGCGGCAGTTTTGCTCATTACATTAGGACCGGAGCGTTCCGCTGAGTTATTTAAGCATTTAAAAGAAGAAGAAATTGAAGAATTAACGTTAGAAATTGCGAATACAAGAAGTGTTGCACCGGAAGTAAAAGAAGCAGTTTTAAATGAGTTTTATCAGGTGTGTCTGGCACAGCAGTATATTGCAGAAGGTGGTATTGGTTATGCGAAACAGCTTCTTGATAAAGCATTTGGTAATGAAAAGGCGCAGGAAGTTATTACCAAACTTACAGCATCCTTACAGGTTCGTCCATTCGAATTTGTGCGTAAAACAGATCCGAGTCAGCTTTTGAACTTTATTCAGGATGAACATCCACAAACAATTGCTATGATTTTGTCTTATTTGTCATCGGGACAGTCAGCTATGGTATTAGGTGCACTTCCGCCGGAAAAGCAGGCTGATGTTGCAAAACGTATCGCTATGATGGATCGTACATCTCCGGATGTAATCAAAGAAGTAGAACGTGTATTGGAACGCAGATTAGCATCTTTGGTGAATCAGGACTACACTGTGGTTGGCGGTGTAGATGCCATTGTTAATATTTTAAATACAGTAGACCGTGCGACAGAGAAGCATATTATGGAATCTCTTGAAATTGATGAACCTGAACTTGCAGATGAAATCCGTAAGAAAATGTTCGTATTTGAAGATATTCTCTTATTGGATGATCGTGCGATTCAGCGTGTATTACGTGATGTGGATAATAATGATTTGGCAGTTGCTCTTAAGGGTTCTAACGAAGAAGTACAGGGCGCAATCTTTAAGAATCTGTCAAAACGTCTTGCTTCCATGATTAAGGAAGACATGGACTTCATGGGTCCTGTACGTATGAAGGATGTTGAAGAAGCACAGCAGAAGATTGTTGGAGTCATTCGTAGATTAGAAGATGCCGGTGAAATCGTAATTTCAAGAGGCGGAGGTGACGAGATTATTGTCTAATCTTTATAAACAGTATTGGGTTACCAATCAGCAGGAAAATGCGAGGGTGATTAATGCCAATGCCTTATTGGAAGAACGTATGGCAAAAATGAAAGAACGTCAGCTTGCAGAGCAGCGACGCCAGCAGGAATTGGCGGGATGCTTTGAGGCAGGTATTGTTCGGGCAGATACAGAAGTTATCGAAGAGATAGAGGAAGAAGAAACAGTAGATGCAGCAGAACAGGCAAGAGAAGAAGCAGAACGCATTAAAGCGGAAGCAGAACGTGTTTTAAGTGAAGCGAAAGCTGAGGCACAGGCTGTTTTAAATCAGGCTTATTTAGAGGCAAAGAACCTTCGCGAAGAAGCAAAAGTACAGGGCTATGCAGAAGCGAATGTTAGAATGCAGAAGGAATTGAACGAAGCACACGCTCGTTTGGAAAAAGAATATTCTGTAAAAAACAGCCGGTTAGAACGGGATTATGTGACGAAAAGAGATAATATGGAAAATGAATTGGTGGATGTGATTTTAGAGGTATTCAACAAGGTATTCCATATTCAGTTTGATAATAAAAAGCATATATTAATGCATTTAATTAATAACGCGATTCTGAATATTGAAGGAGAACGTAAGTTTCGAATTAAGGTGGCAGACAGTAATGTACTGTTTTTAGAAAATCACAGAGAAGATATTTTAGAGCGTGTTGGACATGGAGCAGAATTGGAATTTATTGCAGATTCAGCCATGGATGGAAATGATTGTCTAATTGAGACAGATTCAGGTGTATTTGACTGTAGTCTAGGCATGCAGTTAGAAAATCTGATTAAGGATATCAGATCATTAAGCTCGTAAGGATGGTTAAAAGTGACGAACAATTATGAGAAATATTTAAAATTAGCGGATAATACCTATTTTAAAAGACTCGGAAAAGTCGTAAAGATTGTTGGATTAACAATTGAATCAGTAGGGCCGGATGCGAAGCTCAATGACTTGTGTCGTATTATTATAGATAAAAATAGTGGAACTTCCATTTTGGCAGAGGTTGTCGGTTTTCGTGATAAACGATTACTTCTTATGCCTTTTGAAAGTGTGGAAGGAATTGGCGTAGGATGTATCGTAGAGAACACGGGACATCCTTTGTCTGTTTTAGTAGGAGATGAGTTATTAGGCCATACATTAGACGGTGTGGGAAGACCTACTGATTTGGCGGAGTTCGAAGAATTAGATTTGAAATATGAATATCCGGTTGAAGCAGCGCCGCCGGACCCGATGTCTCGAAAGATTATTGATGAGGTGCTTCCGTTGGGAGTAAAAGCAGTAGATGCTCTGATTACGGTTGGAAAAGGACAGAGACTTGGAATTTTTGCAGGTTCCGGTGTTGGTAAGAGTACGCTGATGGGTATGTTTGCCCGAAATACAAAAGCAGATATTAATGTAATTGGACTTATTGGTGAACGTGGTCGTGAGGTGCGAGAATTTATTGAACGAGATTTGGGCGAAGAAGGAATGAAGCGTTCTATTGTTGTTGTGGCGACTTCAGATAAGCCTGCCTTGATTCGAAGCAAGGCTGCTAAAACTGCGACTGCAATTGCGGAATATTTTAGAGATCAGGGAAAAGACGTATTGTTAATGATGGATTCACTGACTCGTTTTTCTATGGCGCAGCGAGAGATTGGTTTGGCTTCCGGCGAACCGCCGGTTACCAGAGGTTATCCGCCGAGTGTATATTCTGAGATGCCAAAGCTGTTAGAGCGTGCAGGAAATTCAGAAAAGGGCTCCATTACAGGGCTGTATACGGTTTTAGTAGATGGTGACGATTTTAATGAGCCGATTACAGATACAGCAAGAAGTATTCTGGACGGGCATATTATGCTTTCCAGAAAGCTGGGACATAAGAATCACTATCCTGCGATTGATGTATTACAGAGTATTTCGCGAGTAATGAGTTCTATAGCAGCAAAAGAGCATAAAGAACTGGCAGGAAAATTAAAAAATGTTATGGCGACTTATAATGAAGCAGAGGATTTGATCAATATCGGTGCCTATAAGAGTGGCTCTAATCCGGATATTGATTATGCAATACGAAAAATTCGAGATGTAAATGCTTTTTTACGTCAGGCTACAGACGAGAAATTCCTGTTTGATGAAGAAATTACTCTATTAGGAAAATTATTTAAAGATTAAATTGCCGTTAAAACGGTAGAAAAGAGGAACTATGGCAAAGTTTGCATATCGTATGCAGAGTATCCTGGATGTGAAATTGAAGATGGAAAGTCAGGCAAAGATAGCATATAGTATGGCAAATAAGAAACTGATGGAAGAACAGGAAAAGCTGAGAGAGATTTTGGCTCGCAGAGCTGCTTACGAAGCAGAAGCAAAAGAATTGGTAAGCGGTGTTATAGATGTTCGTAAAATCAGAGAGAATAAGCTGTCGATTGATATTATAAAAAGCCGGCAAAGAACACAGATGATGAATGTTCATGTGGCTGAGAAGAATGTGGAAGCGGCAAGAAAACATCTGAATGAATTGATGACTGAGCGAAAAGCACACGAAAAGCTAAAAGAACATAAATTTGAAGAGTTTAAGCAGGAAATCCAGTATGCAGAGAGCAAAGAAATAGATGAGCTTGTAAGTTACTCTTTCCGGGATAGTGAATAAAAAATTAGACGAGGTATTGATAAATGGCGGAAGATAAGATTACCAAAAAAGCGAAAAAGAAGGCAGAAAAGGCAGAGAAAAAGCGTAAAAAGAAAGGCGGAACAGAGGAACTCGATTTTGAAGGAGAATCTACCATTGGCGGCAAAGTTCTTACCGTTTTTGTGACACTTATTATTGTAATAATCTGGCTGGCGATTGTAGCATTATTGATTAAGATGGATGTGGGCGGTTTTGGTTCGGAAGTATTAGGACCTGTTATTAAGGATGTACCATATATAAATCAGATTTTGCCGTCGAAAGTTTTCAAAGAAGAATCTACGGAAGATGATGCATATGCTTATGAGACGTTAGAGCAGGCGATTAATCGCATCAAACAATTAGAAATCGAGCTGGCTGAGGCGCAGGTAGCTGCTGATGTTGATGCAAACTATATTGCGGAGCTGGAAGAAAAGGCGGCAGAGCTGGAACGGTATAAATTAGAAGAAGCAAGTTTTGAAGAGTTAAGAGAAACTTGGTACGAAGAGGTTGTTTTTTCAGAAGAAGCACCCGATATAAATGAATATAAGGCATACTATGAAAGCATTGCTCCTGCAAATGCGGAAGCATTGTATAAACAGGTAGTAGAACAGACACTTTATGATGAAAAAGTGGAGGATTACGTGAAGACATATTCTACTATGAAACCAAAGGAAGCAGCCGCTATTTTTGATGCGATGACAGATGATTTGAAATTAGTGGCAGAAATTCTGATGAATATGAATTCACAGGCGAGAGCAGATATCCTTGGTAAAATGAGTTCTGACACAGCTGCAAAAGTGACAGAAATCATGCAGCCTTAAGATATAAATAAGAAGAAAGGAGGAGACACATGGGAAGCAATCGAATTGATGGTATCGGAAATACAGTAATATCTCAGGGAACAGGATTTGACCTTGTAAAGCGTCAGGAAGAAACGGCAGAAGTAATGTTTGCTGATATGATTTCTAGGAATAGTGTTGTCGAAGTGGACAATTTTTCAGCAGATTTTTCGGATGAAATGCTCAGTACTGTAAAGACAGAGTCACTGGATACATGGAGAGAAAAAACAGAATATGCATATGAAAAATACCAGTATAAGGATACAACGGTACGTGCAAAAACAAGTGATGGTAGGCATAATGTAGAAAAAGCTGCAGAAGAAATGGAAGAATTTGAAGAAGCAGTAACGGAAGTATTATCTGAAGAGCTTCATGTATCAAAGGAAGAATTAGAAGCAGCAATGGAGGAACTGGGGCTTACATATTTAGATTTACTGGATAATAGCAACCTTGCAGCTCTTGCAGCAGAACTTACCGGATGTGAAAAAATCAGTCAGCTGCTTAACAATGAGAGCTTTCTGAATGTTTTGCAGGAAATGAAGCTTCTTGGCGGTAAATTATTAAAGGATTTACAGATGACACCAGAAGAATTTGTTGAATTCCAGAAGATATTTGAAGAAGAAAATGTAAATGTATCGGAAACATCAGAAGATAAGGTACAGGTTGAAGTGATTCAGGAGAATGAAGCGGCAGATGCCTCAGAAAACTCCATGACAGATGGAGAGGAGCAGGACTTTTCTAATTCAGATAATCAGAAATTAAATACAGTACAGATGCCTCAGACAAATGAGCATGTGATGGTAAATGATACACAGACTGCTGCGTTTGCAGAATATCTCGGTGAATTTGATACCGTGCAGACACTCCCACCGCAGGTGACAGTAGCGGATATTATGGAGCAGTTTGCAGAACAGACAAGAGTATTGATTTCGACAGATACAACAAAGCTGGAAATGCAGCTGAATCCGGAACATCTTGGAAAGTTGTATGTAGAGATTATTGAAAACGATGGTGCGATTACTGCAAAGCTTCAGGCTCAGAACGCAGATGTAAAAGAAGCATTAGAAATGCAGATTGCAGATTTGAAGATGAATTTAAATCAGGCAGGTGTGAAAGTTGATTCCGTAGAAGTAACAATTGCCAGTCATGAATTTGAACGAAATCTTGAGCAGGATGCAAACAGCCAAAAACAGCAGGAAGAAGCACAGGCGAAAGCAGTAAGACATCGTAATATCAATTTAAATGAATTGGATGGTTTGTCTGGCCTTATGTCAGAAGAAGAAACTTTGGTTGCAAAAATGATGGCAGAGCAGGGCAACAGTGTTGACTTTACCGCCTAGTTTTGAAAGGAGTAATATATGTCAATTATTCAGGAAGTAAAAAATGGTCAGTTTGTAGAAAACGCAACTACATCTTCTACAAGTACTCAGAGCAACAGTGAGATAGGATATGATCAGTTTTTACAGATTTTATGCGCAGAAATGCAGTATCAGGATCCGTTGAATCCTACAAGTAATACAGATTATATTGCACAGATGGCCACGTTTACACAGGTAGAATCTATGTTAAATATGCAAAATACAATGACATCTTCACAGGCAAATGATTTGGTGGGAAAATATGTCATTATGAAAGTAACATCCTCTACTACAGGAGAAACCAGCTATGCGGCCGGTAATGTAGATTATGTATTACATCAGGGTGGAAAGACCTATCTTTCTATTGATGATTCGTTGTATAATATTGATGACTTAGACACAGTTGCAGATCAGAGCTATATGGAAGCTGTTGCATTAGCGCAGGAATTTGAGCTGGCTGTAAGTGAACTGCCTTCAAAGTACGAGATCACTTTAGCTTATGGTGATGCGATTATGGCAGTAGCAAACGGATATAACACCCTGACCGAATATCAGAAGGGCTTTATCAGTGATGATACATTAAAAGCTTTTACAGAGAAATACGAACGCTATAATGAATTGGTGAAAGCACAGGAAGCTGCAAATGGAACCGGAAGCAGTACAGAAGGTACTGAAAATACAAATGGTACTGAGAATACAGAAGGCACTGAGAATGTAGAAGGTACTGAGAATGCAGAAGGTACCAATACAACAGAAGGTTCTGAGAATGCGGAAGGAGAAGCATAATCCGTAACAGTTTAGAAATAGGAGATGAGCGAATGAATAAAATAAATAATCAGTTCACTTCTATTGAGCAGGTTAGAGAGCGATATCTGAGTCAAAGAAGTCCGGAAAAATTATTAAATCAGGGCCTGAGTTTTGAAGAGATATTAAATCAGAAGTGTGAAAGCTCTGAAAGTTCAGAACTGAAATTTTCAAAGCATGCGGCGATGCGTCTGGAGAATCGCAACATTAATCTTTCAGCAGAGCAGAGCCGGCGATTGGAAAATGGTGTTCAAAAAGCAAGTGAAAAGGGTATTAAAGAATCATTGGTAATAGTAGATTCCCTGGCTTTTATTGTAAATATTCCAAACAAAACCGTTGTAACAGCTATGGATCAGGGAGAATCCAATGACAACATTTTTACAAATATTGATGGCGCGGTAATTATATAGCTGGACCTTATGGGAGCTTTCGATTTCCGAATGACAGAAGAAATCAAAACCGCAGAAATAATTTAGGAGGTCATTTCATTATGATGAGATCAATGTATTCTGCTGTGTCAGGTTTAAAGACGCATCAGACAAAAATGGACGTAATCGGTAATAATATTGCTAACGTAAATACAGTAGCATTTAAGTCATCTTCCGTAACGTTTCAGGATATTTTATATCAAACAACTGCAGGAGCATCTGGTGCAAATGCAGCAACCGGTCTTGGTGGTGTAAATGCAAAACAGATCGGTCTTGGTGTTTCTATGGCTTCTACCAGTGTTAGTATTGAAACAGCTGGTGCGGCAGAGACAACAGGTAATCCGTTTGACATTAAATTAACAGATAAGAATTCGACAAACTTCTTTGTAGTAAATGATGGTTCTAAGAACTTATTTACAAGAGCTGGTTCTTTCTATGTAGATGGGGCAGGTAATCTTTGTATGTCATCTACAGGTTATACTGTAATGGGATGGCAGGTAGATCCAACTACAAATCAAATCCGAAAGGATACGGTATCAGCACTTCGCATTATGCAGGAGAAGAACCTGACAAGTGCACCGGAAGCTACTCAGAATGCTGTTATGGCAGGTATTTTAGATGAAAATGACACTGATGTTATCAGTGATGCAGGTAAAGTACTCAATTTAAACTTCTATGATAACCTTGGTTATCAGTATATTGCAAAATTTGCAGTAAAAGATACATCTGTAGATGGTGAATATACAGTAGAATTAACAAGTATTTTAGATAGTAATAATAATGACTTAGTAGCTGGATATGATGCTGCAAGAATGTCAACTTTATTCGGTGGAAGTGATTTGACAGAAAAAATTACAGATACTTTAAATCAGGCAAGTCTTGAAAGTGGCTATACACTGAATGCAGATGGAAGTATCATTTATGCTAAGTCTGCTGATTATCAAGTTGAGAAGGTAGAGAAATCTGTTACTGTTGAAATTGAGGGTGTAGTATATACACAGAATGCAGAGGGTGCGTTTGTAGATGGGGCAGGAAATTTATTGTCTGATTTATACGAAACAGTTACTTTTAATGAGGAGACAGGCGAAGTTACATGTGAAACACCAGCGCAGGATAATAAAGTAGATGTATCAGGAGAAATAACAATTGATGTAGAAGGAACAAAGTATACATGGGATGCAGAAAATAAGGTATTTAAAGATGCAGAAGGTAATGAATTAAATACAGAAGAGTATAATGTGTCTTATAATGAAGATGCTAAGACTGTTACATATACAGTTCCGGCAAAATCTGCTGCAGGAACAGCAACAACTGCTGAAAATTCTATAACTGTTGTAATTGATGGTGTAACATATACACAGAATGCAGATGGTGAGTTTGCAGATGCAAATGGAGGGTTATTGTCTGATTTATATGAAACAGTTACATTTAACGAGGAAACAGGTGAAGTTACATGTGCAACACCGGAGCAGGAGAAGAGTGTAGATGTATCAGGAGAAATAACAATTGATGTAGAAGGAACAGAGTATACATGGGATGCAGAAAATAAAGTATTTAAAGATGCAGATGGTAATGAATTAGATGACGAAAAGTATAATGTGTCTTATGATGAAAATGCAAACACTGTTACATATACAATTCCGGCAAAATCCGCTGACGGAACAGCAACAATTGTTGAGAATTCTATAACTGTTGAAATAGACGGTATTATTTATAAGATGAATGAAGCTGGAAAGTTTGTATCTGCTTTAGATGGAACAACAACATTATCAGATGCATATACATACAATGAAGCAGCAGGCTTATTAGAATATCGTGAAAGAATTACTTATACATTTGATGAAGATACAAATACATTTATCGGTGACGATGCTGCCAAGACAGAAAAAACGTTGAAACAGATGTTTGGTGTTTCTGACGTGAAGATGGAAGCATTGAAGTCTGATCCTGACTTTTCGATTGAATTTAAAGGCAATGCCTATATTATTACAGAAAAATCAGCTACATATACTTTGAAGTTTGATACAGCGGATGGAAGTTTTGATTCGATTGACAATGATGATGCAGTTATATTAAAACTTGGTGATGCAGTTGGAGATGGTAATGTAAATGTAAACGGAAATTTTGCAAATATTAGTATTGACTTTACTCAGTGTCTGAATTATAACAATAGTGGTAAATCTACTATCAGTATGGATTCTGGTGCTGTTGACGGTTCAACAGGCAAGGGTAGAAAATTAGGTAATATGATTGGTGTTTCTATTGATACCAGCGGTAAGATTTTTGGGTCGTATGATAATGGTAATACAGAATTATTAGGACAGATTGCAGTAGCACAGTTTTCAAATGCTTCCGGTTTGGAAAAAGTAGGAGAAAGCTGCTATCAGACAACCTTAAACTCAGGTGATTTCGATGGAATTGGTGTTGAAGTTTCAGCAGATGGAAGTTCAATGGTAACTGGTCAGCTTGAAATGTCTAATGTAGACCTTTCAACAGAGTTCACACAGATGATTACGACACAGCGTGGTTTCCAGGCAAACTCACGAGTAATTACAACTTCAGATACCTTATTAGAAGAACTTGTTAACCTGAAACGTTAATTTATGACCGTGTAGCGTGGCCTTTTCGCACTATGCGAAAGGCTGCGCTTTACGGCTTTTTTAGTTTATAAAAAATATTGGGTTAAATTAAATAGTAAATCAGTGTTTCTTATAGACTAAAAAGTGAGCAGAAAAAGAAATTTTTGTGCTTTATTTTAAGGAAAGACACAATATTTTGTAAAAGAAAGTAGACATTTGGTTAGAAATTTAGTAAAATCATATATAGAGTTATTTTGATAATTGGTATTTCATGTATAAAATGCTGATTACCAAACAATATATAAAAGAATGGCAGGTGGAGAA
Source organism: uncultured Roseburia sp. (assembly GCA_964476275.1). GTDB lineage: Bacteria > Bacillota > Clostridia > Lachnospirales > Lachnospiraceae > Roseburia. The sequence goes on along the minus strand of CAYYZV010000007.1, from coordinate 3,164 downwards.
TTTTGGATATTGCATCATTAGCAGGCTTTTTATTAGGTGTAGTAATGTTCTTATACGGTGTATTCTCGGCAGGTGGAGTTTCTGCGTTAGGCGGAATGTATGACTTTCCTTCAGTTATCATTACACTGGGTGGTTCTATATCAGGTACATTGGCATGTTATAAGCTAAAAGACTTTATTAATGGCTTTAAGAGCATTACGCTGATTTTTAAGGAACAGACAGTAGATCCGGCAGCATCTATCAAGAATATTATCGATTTGGCAAACGTAGCAAGAAAAGAAGGTTTGCTGGCTTTGGAAGAAGCGGCAAACGGGATCGAAGATCCATTCCTAAAAAAAGGTGTTATGCTGGTTGTTGACGGAACTGATCCGGAATTAGTTCGTGGCATTTTAGAGACAGACTTAAATAATGTAGATTCACGTCATAAGACAGTAATCAGTTTCTGGGAAAAATGGGCTGAATTAGGTCCGGCCTGGGGTATGATTGGTACACTGATTGGTTTGGTAGACATGTTAAAGAAATTGGATGATGCGTCTGCGATTGGACCAGCGATGGCAGTTGCCTTGTTAACAACATTATATGGTTCATTAATTGCGAACTGGTTATGTAATCCGGTAGCTGCTAAGTTAAAAGTAAACCATGAACAGGAGCTGATGATTAAGGATATTACAGTAGAAGGACTTCTTTCTATTCAGGCTGGTGAAAATCCACGTATTATCGAAGAAAAACTGAAATCATTCTTAGCACCTTCCGAACGTGAAGCTGCAGCAGCAGAATCAGGCGGAGGTGAAGCATAATGGCAAAAAGACCAGAGGAACCAAAGCCGGGGTCACCTGCATGGATGGCCACCTTTAGTGACCTGATGAATTTGCTTTTATGTTTCTTCGTATTACTTTTCTCTATGTCCAGCGTAGATGCACAAAAGTTTGAATTAGTAGTAGCTTCTTTACAAAGCAGCTTTAGTATTCTTCCGGCTGGTGGCGCATCAATTGGAGAAGGTATGATGGTTTCTTCTGGTGTAAGCCAGTTGCAAATGCTTGATATTTATTATAATCAAATAGCAAATTCGCAGGCAAAAGAAGAACAGGAAGGCGAGAAGGAATTAAAGGAAGCGTATCAGGAAAATGCTTTGGCTGAATCAGAAGAGATGGCTGAAAGTATAGAAGAACTTGCAGAACAGTATGGTATTCAGAATCAGGTAGAAGTTGATTTCAATTCTGAGTATGTTATGCTGAATCTGAATGGTACCTTGTTATTTGATTCCGGTAAATCGGAATTGAAGGCAGAAGCAAATCCTTTAATAGAGAGAATCGGTAAGATTCTGCAGACTTATGACAAAAATGTAATTGAAGTAGAAGGTCATACTGATAATGTGCCGATTTCTTCGGCAAAATACAAGGACAATAATGTATTGTCTATGTTCCGTGCATTGACTGTAGCGGATTATTTGAGAGAGGTTACAACAATTGACCCATCACATATCAAATCATCCGGCCGCGGTGAATATGTCCCGATTGCAGATAATAGTACGCCGGAGGGACGTGCAAGAAACAGACGAGTTGAAATAAAGATTTATAATACATATTATTCTGATTTGTCAGAATAGTTACGGAGGCTTATAATGAAGAAAAATTTAATTAGTGTATTGATTCTTGCTCTTGTATTAGCAAACCTGATTTTGACTGGAATTTTGGCTTTTACCATTATTCCACAGACAAAGAAATCAAATGAATTGATTAATCAGGTGTGCAATGCGATTGATTTAGAATTAGAGAGCGGTGTAAGCGTTTCTGTTCCAATTGAAAATATTGAGCTATATAATCTTACAAATGAATTTACCTGTAACTTAGCAATGGGAGCAGACGGCAAAGACCATTTTGCAATTTTTTCAGTAGGTTTTTCTATTAATACGCAGAGTGATAAGTATAACAAAGGTGAATATGTTACAGAACTGCAGGCAAAAGAAACGATCATCAGAGATCATATTAACAGTATAGTATCTCGATATACAATGGAAGAGTTTAAGGCAGATGGTAACTATGCAGTAAAACAGGAAATTTTGAGTACCATGCAGGGATTATTTGGAGCAGATTTTATTGTCGGAGTAAGTTTTTCAAGTGTAAATGCACAGTAATAAAAGAATTGTGATTTAGGTGGTGAAAAGATGGGTGACGTATTATCTCAAAATGAGATAGACAGTTTACTTAAAGCGTTAAGCTCTGGAGAACTTGATGTCGATGAAATGAAGGACGGTAATGAGAAACAGGCTAAAAACTATGACTTTACTCGTCCTGCTAAATTCTCAAAAGAACATTTGAGAACATTAGAAATTATTTTCGAACATTATGGAAGACTGCTTCAGACAAATTTGTCGGTGTACTTAAGAAAGTCAGTTCAAGTAATGGTAATGAGTTCCGAAGCGGTAACGTATCAGGAATTTTCGAATGCGTTATCAAATCCGGTGCTTCTGTGTGTGGTTAGTGTAGAACCATTGCCGGGAACAATTATAATGGATGTCGCTGATAATATAGGATACGCTATAGTAGACCGAATGCTTGGCGGAACAGGGGTTCCGTTAGAAAAAACAAGAGAGTTCTCTGAAATAGAGTTGTTAATATTGGAACGAGTATTATATACTTGTGTCAATTTATTAAGAGAACCGTGGGGAAATGTTTGCGAAATACATCCAAAGCTGGAACGTATTGAAACCAATTCCCAATATGCACAGATTGTATCGCCGTCAGAGATGATTGCATTGATTACAATCAATATTAAAATCGGTGATGTGGAAGGTATGATGAATATTTGTCTGCCATATATTACATTAGAGAGTGTAATGGATCGTCTGAATACGAAGTCATGGTATTCAAATCTTCAGGGAAGGGATGAGACGAGTTACGCAGAGAATATTGAGGCTTTAATTTCAAAGGCGCAGATGCCGATTAAGGCAGTGCTTGGTAATAGTTCTATATCAGTAGATGATTTTATTAACCTGCAGGTTGGTGATATTATTAGATTGGATAGAAATATTGATGAAGACTTGAATATTTATGTTGGTAATATTAAAAAATTTACTGCATTACCGGGTGCAACCGGTAATAATTATGCGGTGAGAATAACAACAGTGATAAGGGAGGATGAGCAATAATGGATGGAGCTTTATC
>CAYYZV010000006.1:0-33502 GCA_964476275.1 uncultured Roseburia sp. | reverse complement strand
TCATCATCTAATGAAGAAAGTGACGAGCCAGCAGACTGGGAAGCCCCAGAGGGTTACATACCAGAAGATAATGGCGGATTCACTATTGATTTAGAAGCAAATGATGCTCGTGAAGACTGGAGCGGTCTAGTAACAGACATAGAGTTAAACCAACCATAAAAATTAAATAACCAACACAATAAGGAGACCCTACAAAGGTCTCCTTCCACATTTAAAAACTAATTTAAAAAGAAGGGAGCAGATATGAATGTCAATTAAAAATAAATTAAAAACATCTCTAACAAGACTTAGTTGATACAAGGTGTAAAGACCTAATTATAAAAAGGGTGGTAAAATTACAATATAAGAATTTATCAAATTTCACATAGATTACATGAAAGTAGCAATATTAGTAGCGATGACATCACGAAATAAAAACGTGGTGTCATTTTTTATTTTCACATTCAGCATGAAAATACAAGACTAACGTGGAAACAAACTTGTAAGAGATGGAATAATAAAGATTTGAGATAAAGATTGTGGGATTGGAAGTTGTGGAAATGGGGAAAGAAACAATTTAAAGGGGTGACCAAGAGATTTTAAATGGGTGGGTGGGGATTTCTATGGGTAAGATAGAAAAATGGATTACAAGAAGATTACAAGAAAAATGGGTTGTGTAAAATATAATTTAAGGATAAAACTTGGTAGTGCACTTACAAAATAAGAAAAAATGAAATGGGGTGATAAAATGACATTCGATGATATAACAATTAGACAGAACGGAAATATATATGAGTTGTGTAATTCACTCGGGTATTCAACTATGCTAGTATCTATGCCTGTAGATGCTCAATACTATTTGGATGCAAAGGTGTTAAGTACGATTGCAAAAACGCTGAGTCTTCGATGGAAACAGAAACAAACATCAAAAGAAAATAAGCTTGCTTCGTTTGGTTATTCTGGAATGGGAATATTGCAGATAGGAAAAAGTGAGTATGGCATTTATTTACCAAACGCACAGCAGATAGCATGGGTATATCTTCCACCAGATAATAATTACATAGATGATGATAAATGTCTGAAAATTCTATGTAAATGTCTTGGACTAAGGTATGGAATAAAATAAAAACAGGGAAATCATATATGACAAACAGAAAGTCGTATATGATTTTTTTGTGGAATAAAAACGATAGAAATTTTTAGTACATTTTTCAAACTAGTTAAGAAAACAAAGTACCAATGAAAAAGAACGGCAAACGCTTTATTTTGGAAAATTAAGAAGATGACATGGTAGAGTACATTTCAAAATATAATAATATTATTATGGTAGAATGATTGATTCATTTTTGGGACTAGTTAAGAAAATAAAGTGTCAGTTGCAGAAAGCAGTAAATCTTAGTTTTTAAAAGTTAAGGAAATGATATGATAGAAGTACATTAGGAAAAGGCATGAGTATCGTAATTTTAGAAAATGGAAGTTTAAAAATTCTAAAAATTTTTAGAATTCCAATGTATCAGAATTATAGTTTTATTTTTGGGGTTAAAAAATAGGGATTTTAGTGGAGAAGTAAAAAATAAAATAAGAAAAAATTAGAAAAGTGGTAAACATAAGGGGGTTAAGAACAGAATGTGATTAAGTATGAAGTGAAATAATTGCAAGAAAATCCAATAAATACATTACGGACATTCATTTTTATAGTATAATCTATTAAAATAATGTATTGGCATAACATAGGAGGAGAAGGAATGGCGCAAGAGAAAGAAGTTGTTAATGGAAATCAAATCTATACAGCTTTGATGCAAATCACAGAAGATGCTAAAAAGGCTAAGAAAGAGAAAGGGTTAGACTTTCGATTCTTAGATAAAAATGAGAAGCTGACAGAAGAGAAAATAAGTGACGCATTAAAAAAAATAGAACAACTTGAAATAAAATTGGAAGAGTATGGAATATGCGTTGAATTTTATGAGGATCTTGATATTAAAGATGTTTCAAAAGGGCATAAATATTATTTCAGAATTTATGATGTGAATAATTGTTTTACAGAAATTGACGCATTGGAGTACAGAAACGTTGTTCTTGATTCAGGCAAGAGTGAAGTAGATTATATTGTAGAAAAGTTATTTAAACTTCTTGGCTTAAAAGTACAGGCGGACGTGTTGAAAATTAGTGAATATATTACAGAATATATTTCTTATGTATATTATTTTGCTGAACAGCAGTATAAGGTTTATGAAAACATTGGATGGGATATATATAACAATGAGTTGATTTTCAAGTATGACAGAATTTACAAAAAAGATGAAGAAGAAATTCGAAGTGCATGTATAAGTGATATTGCGGGGAAATTGGTAAATGAATATTCCGAAGAAATAAAAGCTAATTGGCGTGATAAGTTTGCTAAGTTAATGAATTCTTCAATAGTAGCCAGAATAGTTATTTCATCTGCGTGTACTGGTTTGGTACGTTCTCTTATGCCATATAACAAAGAAACCAATATCAATATGAATATTGTTGGTGAGCCGGGTTCGGGTAAAAGTTCGTTGTGCCAGTTTGCATTGAGTATTTTTGGAAATCCCCAAGCATTGGAGGGTAGCTTTATTGATAAAGATAACGCAATGGAAGTTATTCGTGTAAAAAGACCGGTTATTCCGTATATTTTGGATGACAGATTATTGAAGATAGATACAGGTTCTGAAAAAGCGAAGTCACGCGAGTTATTGTTTGATGTATTCAGAGAATATGAGGGTAAGGTAACGGAAAGAATAGGTGGCACGTATAAAGAATTGTCTGGAAAAAGAACAACTGCACCGATTATCAGCAGTAGCGTTGAGTCTATGTTGAAAGTTTTGAAAGAAAGTGGAAAGGACTTGGGACAGTACAGACGTTTCATTGAATTGGAATTAAAACGAGCAGAAATTTTTGACGATAGTTCCAGTACGGTTGATGAGTACCACACTTTGTCATATCAGAATTATGGTATTGGCGTGCAGTATATTGTAAATTATATTTTAAGTGTTGGTGTGACATTTCTTGATGAGTTATATAGTTGTATTGTTAACGATATTACAGCAAAATTGGATGAAAAGGCTAAGGAAGTGAATATAAGAGGACTCAGTGCTTCGGCTTCAAGATTTGCCTTGATTGCGACAACGTATGTCATCATCAGAGAAGCAATAAATACAGTCAACATTGAGCATATGGATTCTGCAACTATTGGAGAAATGGAATTTGTGGGAGGTGCAGGTGTTCGATCAGAAGAAACTAGACAAAAAGAAAACAAGTTTGTAATTGAAAGTTATCAACATGGTAAGTTTGATGAAAAGCAAATGATTAAATTACTTCTTGATAAAAATGACGAGTGTTATACGGAGTTAATAGATTACTTGATGGATAATCTGTTACAAAAAATGCAAAGTGTCAATATAAAGATAAATATAGAAGAAAATATTAAATCATTTTTGAGTAAACCATCAAATATGAAATGGTTTATTGATGTAAACAGAACAGAGTTCTTCAAGAAGTATGCTTCAACGTATATTGGATGTAAGGAAACTTCTGATAGCAGTATAAAAATAATATTTAAAGGTAATAAATACATTGAGTGGCTGTTTTGTTCGGGAAAAGCGTTAAGTGACGAAGATATAGAAGATTACTTAAAGCTGGTTGATGAAAAACAAAGTATGAAGTCTTACGCAGAACAGTTATTTGGCAGAGATATTGTTGCTAGAGATATTGCAAAAGAAATTGAAGGTATTTCTTGTTTGCAGTATTGCAAAGAAAATAGAAATAGTGCGTGTCAGAATGTGGCAAGCATTACAGTTTCGTTAACAGAGAGTGGGGAGGAGACAGTATGAGATTAAATGATTACAGAATGTCTTCTGAACATGATAAACGTAAATGGTTAGATGGTTATACAATTAAGTCGGGGTTGCCGTATTTTGGTGGAAAAGCCTTCATAGGAAAATATCTGATAAACAGGATATGCAATATGGCTGTGCAGATGGAGGATAACAGAAAAAAAGCAGATATATTCATTGATGTTTTTGGCGGAGGCGGTAAAATTGCATTATCCATTCCAGAGGGGTGGTTTGATACAATAGTGTTGAATGACATTAATTATGGTATTACATCATTTTTTAACTGTTGTAAAGAATGTCCGGATGAATTAGTTGCATTGATTGAAAAATTAGGCTTGGTCATGGATGAAGATTTGTTCCATATACTTGCATTTATAAGGTCAAACGATGGAATAAAACATTTTACAGATGATAAAGAGATTAAAGAAAACAAAAAATATCAAAAATATAAAGATGTTTTGTTTACAGATAAAATTGACCCTCTGCTTTCGGCGGCTGCGACATACTGGGTGACAAAACTTGATTTTATGGGAGTGACAGACCCGTTAAAAGTTAGTTACAAAGGGGATATTGCCGATAATCAGTCAGAAACGATTGGAAACCAAAAAGAAAAAGAAAAGATTGCAAACGCTATAAAATTTGCAAAACGTCGTATTCCTGAAGTGTGCTATAAAATGAGAAAAAACAATATCATAGTGGAAAATTTGGATTTTAGGGAACTGGTTAAAAAATATAATGGAAAATCATTCGAAACATTAAAAAAAGAAAAACAATGCAATGAGGAATATGAAAACAAAAACATTTTGTGGTACATGGATAGTCCATATCACCCAAGTACTTTAAGTGGTGGCAAGGAAGCTCCGTATGAAGATACGTTTAATATTGAACTGGTTGCTAAGATGACTGAAATTATTCATAATGATAAGGTTGAAGAATATGGAGAAATAGAGTATTTCATTAAATCAGATTATGACCCAAAAGAAACATTCCGATTTGCAGTGGAAGAAATAGAAAGGTACACGATAGAAAAAGAAAAACTGGAATCAAAACGTGTATCAGTTACTAAACAAGATGAGATTGAAAAGATTCAAAATCGTCTGGATACTATTAATGATTATCTAAAAAAAATGGAAAAACAAAGAGATGAGATTACAACGCCACAGTCATTTTGTGGCAAGGACGTAATACCATTCCATCATTTTGACTGTTTGGAGGATAATAGTGAATACATTGAGGGTGGTGTCAAACCTCTAAAAGAGAGAAATTATTTTAAGGAATGTCTTGGTGAATTTCAAAAAGGTGCATCAAATGAGATAACTGGAGAGAGAGTCATGGGAAAAGAATACATATGGTTTAAGGGAATGAAAAGTGGTTACACGGAAAAAGAGGACAAAAACATAACAAATTCTGTACAAAGTCTTGCAGAGAAAAATGTCAGTAACACCAAAGTGACAAAGAAGTGACATGGTATTTGGATATAATAGTCCAACAAATCCAATAAAATCAATCATTACAGGGTTTTAGAAAACGTGAAGTGATAAAAATGATTGACATGATAAAATATGTTTATCATATTGTTTAAGGTATTAAAAAATTTGTAGAAGACAGAGGTTGCATTTGGTAAGAGTGTAACCTCTATTTTTATGAAAAACATTCACATTTTGTTTACAACTTTATGTTATATCGGCGTTATAATTCAATCCAAATAAAAAATATGTTGTGTTGGTACAGTAAGATTAGAAAACAACGTGAAAATGTACATTCTGATATTTTAGGTATAAAAATTTTAAAATTAAATTAGGAGGTTTGTTATGTTACACGGATTAGAGTATAAGTTTGTAACGGTTACAGGAAACGGTTCTGTTTACGATGTGAAACAGGGAAAACACAAAAAAGGATTTGCTTTCTACTATACGGTAAATGGGGCGGACAAGAAAAGAAAGGTTATAACAGGAAAAGATGAGGAAGAAATCAGAGAAAAATTGAAGTTATTCCTTGATAAACTGGAACAGGAATGTGAAAAAAAAGCAACAGCTTCAAAAGCAGAAAGTTTAACATTCCGCATGGTAAGTACCGAATGGTTTGAAACTTACAGGGCAAAGAGAAATGACAAACGCAATCCAATTTCCTATTCATCAGTAGAAAGCAGAGAGGCTTCATTAAAAAGATTAAATGAAGTCATTGGTGATGTGCTGGTTACGGATATAACACAGGAAGTAGCAGAGGACACAGTTGATAAGTGTTCCATAAAACAAGATGGTACATTTTATAGTGAGAGCCATGTCAAAAAATTGGAACAGGTATTACAGTTGGTAATGGAATTCGCAAGGAAAAATGGATATTGTACGCATAGTTTGGAGAGAATCCAATTGAATGAAAAACTTACAAAACCAATTGCAGATGACAGGTTTCTTAATAAGTCGCAGATAAAAATTATTTGGGATATCGTGGAAAAAAATCCTCGTTACAAAATCATAATTGAATTACTTTCTAAAACAGGAATGCGACAGGAAGAAATGTTTGCTTTGGAAACAACTGATTTTGTGGTACGGAAAGACAACAGGGTTGCACTTTCTATTACCAAAACTGTCGTTGAAAATGAAAAACATGAGTATGGGATGGTGCCAAGAGTAAAAAGTTTAAATAGTAAAAGGACAATCTATATCTCTTATGACCTTTATGAAAGAGTTATGGCATACCATAAATTCATAACCGAAAATGAGAATAATATGGACAAGTATAACAGAAAAGTCAATAAAACAGAAAATGTTATCTTTGTAAATCAGGATAAACGTTATCCAAACAAACGTACATTTGCAAGAAATTTTAAAGATTTCTTAAAAAGAAATGGCGGTGAGGAATTAGATTTTAATGTAACGCTTCATATGTTTAGACATAGTTATGCGAGTCATATGGCAGAGAAAACAACGGCAGAAAAGGTTGCAAAGGTCTTAGGGGATAGCAGAGAAACTGTGTTTAAGAATTACTTTAGTCTGACAGAAAAGGACAAGGATGATATAGTAGAAGCTTCTGAGTCGATTTATGAAGATAATGATTGAAATAAAATAAAGTTTATGGTAAAAAGGGGAAATTTCAGAAATGAAAAATTCCTCTTTTTATTTTGAATTTTATGTGCTATGATAGAAAAACAGAAAATATGGTTTGCAAAATAATTGCAATAACGCATAAATTCGCTTAAAAAAATCGCATAAAAAAATAAAATTGTGATGACACTAAGAAAAATGGGGACTACATTAAGGCATACATAATTGCCTTTTAATCAAGTTGTCCGGGGTTCGAATCCCCGATGTCTCATTAAAAAGGCAGAGAAAATGTTGAGAAAATCACCATTTTCTCTGTTTTTTGTTTTGCATACTTTTTCTTATACTTGCGTATTCGTTACAAAACTTCATTTAAAACATTTAAAGTCTGTGATGCAGGATTGCGGTTGTAGACGTAGCAGGAATTTGTGACTGCTAAATTAGAATGTCCTGCAATCTTTCTTACTTCATCATTAGAAATTCCATTTGTGTCAATTAAAGTTGAAATAAACGTTTTTCTAATTTTATGACAGGAACGAGGTGGTATGTTTGCTATTTTGCAATACCTGCGGATTGTAGTATCTAATCGTTTGCGAATAATGCGTTCACCTTCATGGTTAAGAAAAAGATATTGGCTTGTATCATAACCAGGTGTTTTATTCCATTCAAGTGTCAGTTCTAAAACGTGCTTCGCCGGAACGTAAACCGGTTTGAAAGAGTAAAATCAATGCCAGTCCGGTTGTACCATAGTCCGAATTAGTTTTAAACTCTTCTAAAAATTAAATCTTCTAAGAGTTGCTTTTCTTCATCTGTAAAAACTTGTGTTTCTGCTGCGGGCTTTTTATCGTGGCGAAAAACATTCTTTTTTATTTTGAATTTATCCATTGGATTTTCCTCTAGCAGTTCTCTTTCCATGCAGTAGTCAAATAATTGACGTGGTATTGTTGCAATAACACTATAAGCCTTATAATTGAGATTCTCACGAGAAATAATTTCTAGCAGAAATGTTTTTAACATAAAAGGTGTGATTTGCTTTATTGGCTTATCTGCAAGCGAACTTTTGGCAAAATACTTACGATAAGAAGTATGAATACGTTCAATCGTAGCTTTTGAAGCTTCCAGTACCTTATAGGTTAAGAGCCAGTCAAAATAAAGAGTTGTAAGCGTGTTGAGTGGTTTATTCTCTTTCTTGTAATGTTCCACTATGAAGTTTTCAAGGTCGATTTTCTTTTTTCATTTCATCATCAGATATACCCTCTATCGTTTCTAACGTATCAGAATTATCAACGTTTTGCAAGATGTGAATCACATCGAGTACGGATAAACCATTGTTATTTGGTTTGAGTCTGTCAAAGCTCTCTAAAAGCTTTTCCATAAAAAATAAAATCCTCCTATACCTTTGTAAGAACATTATAACAAATAGCATTTTAGGAGCTTAATGTGTAATATAAATAGACGGTTATAGGGTTATTGTGTAATCGACAAAGCATTTTTGCGGATAATGTGTAATCGGACAGGTAAGTGCTGTCAAGGGGTTTTTATAAAAATTGACACAATAGAAAATGCTATGCTAATATGTTTGCAAGGACTGTATTTTAATCAGAGGTGTTAAAAATGAGATTTTTAAGAAAATTGCTCTCGTATAAAAAAGTTTGTATTCAGTGTCATAATAATCCAGATTCAGATACGATTGCGTCTGCATTTGGAGTGTATCGTTATTTAAAATTAAATGGCATAGAAGTTTCTATTATCTATAGTGGAAAGCAAGCATTTAAGAAAAATGCAATAAAAATGATGGTGCGAGAGTGTGAAATTCCAATTCAGTATGTCCATAGTCTGCCGGAGTGTGATTTGTTATTACTGGTAGATTGTCAGTATGGACAGGGGAACGTAACAACTTTTCCGGCTGAGAATATTATGATTATTGATCATCACATTAGAGTAGTGGAAGATAAAGAACAGTATTTAATAAAAAGTGATTATCAAAGCTGTTCTACAATTATCTACGAACTTTTGTTAGAGGAAGGATATCCGGTAAAAGAAGATGCTGCACTTTCTGTTGCGCTTCTTTATGGATTATATATTGATACAGCGTGTTTTGCGGATCTATATAAGGATGCAGATAAAGAGATGCAGACAGCTCTTTTTGATGAACAGCCGTTGTTTGAACGTTTAATGAAATCCAGTATGTCAGTTGGAGAAGTTATGATTGCAAGCGATGCCATGTTAAATCATTATTTTGATGTAGAATATCATTTTGTAATTGTAGAGGCGTTGAAATGTGAACAGTCTGTACTCGGAATTATTGGTGATTTCATGATTCAGGTTGATGTTGTATTTTTAAGTTTTACATATACGGAAACCGGAGTGGGTTATCAGATTTCTATTAGGTCTTGTCATGAAAGATTGCCTGCAAATGAAATTGCTGCCTATGTATGTAAAGATATTGGAGGTGGCGGAGGGCATAAGAAGAAAGCAGGCGGACAGATTCAAAAAGAGAAAATGAAAAATAAATATGGAGATAAGAGTATCTTTGATGTAGTAAATTTGCTATTAACCCAGTATATGACAGAAAATTAAATGGTATATTAGAAAAATATAAAAGGGCAGTCGGATAGTGAATTATGTTCTACGTATTTTTCTCTTATGTTCTTCGTATTCTTCTCTGATTGCCTGATATATATGCTTATGACGAACCAGGTTCAGCCCTGTCTCATCTCTATCTCTGCGAGTCTTTTAAGAAAGATGCTTCCATTTCAGCACCTTCTTTCTCAGCACGTAAAATCTTGTTTTCAGCGTGCAACTTTTCCAATTCAGTCATTTCGCCTTCAGATGTTTCAGTGTAGTTATGATTATATTCAATGATGCGGGTGTCAAAAGCCATTTAAAAAACTGACTTTTGACACCTGCATCATTCAATACAATATTTTACGATTCCAACCCGTTTATCAAATGTAGTATATCGTTTTCCTTAACATAAAATAAACTCCTTCCTAAGTGACAATATTATTTCGCTTGTCTACCTAGAAGGGGGCAATATCATAGAAAAAGGAGCAAGAACGATTGTAAATGTCAATTTAAGACAATTTAAAGTACGATTCATCTTGATGTTCTCTTAATTTTAAAATGTTATAGTATAATGCAATGAGGTAAGGGTGTACTCTAGTTACTATTTGACATGTCTTAACAGCGAATACGGATTATTCTGTATTCGCTATTTCAAATTATAGGATTTACGGTAGAGAAAGATGAACAAGAACGAATATTTTGAACAAATATATGATGATTATCGAGATAAAATTTATCAATTTCTTTATTATAAAGTTAATAACAAAGAAATAGCGGAAGATTTGACTAATGATGTATTTTTCTCGGTATATAAAAATTTGCACACATATGATGCAAGTAAAAGCTTTATTTCGACGTGGTTATATGCCATAGCATATAATCGGTTGAAAAATCATTATAAAAGCCGGAAAGACACCGTATACAATATTGAATATATGATAGAAATGAGTGATCAAATTCATATTATTAAATATGATTTTTTTGAACAAGAAGAATGGCGGCTGGTACTGAAAAATGTAATGGATGAGTTACCCGAGAAAAACAGACGGATTGTTCTGATGAAGTATTATTGTAATATGACATCCAGAGAGATAGGGAAATGCTTAGATATATCTCCAGGCAACGTCAGAATTATTTTAAAAAGGTCATTAGCAATATTAAAAAATAAATTGAGTTGATAGGAGAAAGGGAAATGGCAGATTTATTCAGAAAAACATCATTGGAGAAATTATCTTCACCAGAGCAGTTGGATAAGATGATTGTTATTACACCTCCATCTTTTTGGATTGCATTAACAGGTGCGGGATTAATCATAATAACGGCTCTTATATGGGCTGTGTTTGGCAGACTTCCGGTGAATGTGGAAACACAGGGTATCTATATAAATAATGGGGGGACATACTCGGTATATTCAGAAGCAGCAGGTATTGTGGAGCAGGTTTCGGTAAAGGAAGGGGATATCGTAGAAAAAGGTGATGTGCTGGCTTATTTGAATGCGGATGATGTTCAGAAAAAAATAGAGGAATACGAAACACGTATTGAGAATGTAAAAGCAATTACGATGGAATCAGAATCGGATGCAGTTACTGCAGATAATAAAAATTTAATTGATATAAAAGCACAAATGCTGACAGTAGACCAGACATTGTTACAAAATGAGGAACTTTTGAAATTGCAGGCAAGTACTATTGCAGAGCAGCGTCAAAAAGTAACTGCCGCAGAACAGACAATGCGAGAGGCAGAGGCAGCCTATTATAATAGTTTAAATATTTATGGCAGTACGGATGAGCAGATTGCTTACTCCGAAGCACAGTCAAATTTGGCAAATGCAGATAGTTATTTGACAGCAGCAAATAGCAATTTGGATCAGGCAAACATAACCTATAATCAGGCTTCAGGACAATACCAGAATACATTAAATAGTTATAATAAGCTTACAGCACAGGAAGATGCTTTGAAAAAAATTGTTGATGAAAAACAAAAGGCAATGAATGACACTTATCTGAGTCTTGGTGGAGAAGGTGAAGTAGATGTCAATGTTTTGGAAAGCTATTATGCAATAGAAGGTATGAGTGAATCAATCACAGCGTATGTACAGGCAGTTGAGAATTATAATGCTTGTGTAGCAGGAAATCAGGCTGCAAAAGAGGAACTACAATTATATTTAGACCAGTATAAACTGGAATTGGATGCTGCTGAAACAGCAAAAAAGAATTATCAGGATGATGTGGATTATTATAATTCACAAAAAGATGCGGCGGGCAAGACATATGAAAGTGCAAAAGCAGATTATTTGAATTGTATTGCATCCATTGAATGGGGCCAGAATAATCAAGCGCAGTTATCAAATACATACAATTTAGCGTTAAGCAAATACAATAGTGAGCAGTCGAAGTTAGACAGTTTATTAACTTCAAAAGACCAGCTGGAAGTACAGGTAAAAAGTGAGCGTCAATTAACAGAGAAGCAGATAAAGACGATTTATGGTCAGTTCGAAGCAACCAAATCCTCTATTATAGATCAACTTAATATGGAATGTGAACAGTACAAAGATCAGTTAGAAAAATGTACAATTGTGTCTTCTGTAAGTGGAATGGTATCAGATATAGCAATTGTATCAGGAAGTGCTGTAAATCAGGGCAGTGAGCTGGTGAAGGTACAGCAGGGAGATAAGAAAGACAATGTAATTGTCTGCTATGTGGCATTAAATTCAGGTAAGAAGATAACAGAAGGAATGAAAGTACTTATTTATCCGACAACAGTAAATAAACAGGAATACGGACATATGGAGGCAACTGTAGAAACAGTGGATTCTTATGTTGCATCTACAGAGAATCTGCGGACACAGCTTGGAAATGATAATTTAGTAGAAGCATTTTTGAAAGATGGTCCGGTTATTGCTGTTGTATGTAGATTAAAGGAAGATGCGAATACAAGCAGTGGTTATTATTGGTCAAGTAGAAAAGGAAAAGATTTGACATTAGCAGAAGGAACTTTAGTGGAAGCAAGTGTAGTTTTAGAAGAAAAAGCGCCGATTACAATGTTGATTCCTTATATTAAAGAAAAATTGACAATACAAACAGGAAATACAGCACAGTAGTTTAGGGGAAGGCAGGAACGTATGAACGAGAAAAAATATGCGAAAACGCCTACAATCTATCAGATGGAAGCTACAGAATGTGGTGCTGCATCGTTGTCTATGATTATGGGATATTACGGAAGGCATATGGCATTAGAGCAGCTTCGTATTGAAACTGGAGTTTCGCGAGATGGATGTAATGCAAAAAATATTTTAAGAGCGGCAAGAAAATTTGGATTGGAAGCAAAGGGATATCGAAAGAGTCTGGAGCATTTATTGGAATGTAAGCCGCCTTGTATTATACATTGGAATTTTAATCACTTCGTAGTGTGGGAAGGTATAAAAGGAAAATATGCCTATATCAATGATCCGGCAATGGGAAGGCGTAAGCTTACACTGGAGGAAATAGATGACTGCTTTACAGGAATTGTTTTAACATTTGAAAAAACAGAAAATTTCCAGAAAGCGAAAAAGAAAAAGACGCTTCTTAGTTTTGTAAAAGAAAGATTAAAGGGGCAGTATTCGTCATTAGCTGCTCTAGTGGCAATTGGTCTTTGTCTTGTATTTCCGGGACTTGTAATACCGGTATTTTCGCAGGTCTTTGTGGATGATATTTTACTGGGGGGAAATACAAAATGGATTACAGCATTTTTAGCGATTATGTGCTGTACGGTTTTATTTCAGGCTGCACTTACTTTTTATAGAGGATTACTGCTTGAAAAATTACAAAATAAGATGGCTTTAGTATCGGCACATGGATTTTTGTCGCATATGTTTCGATTACCAATGAATTTCTTTGACCAAAGATATTCCGGTGATTTGGCAGAACGAGTAGAAAATAATAATAATGTAAGTACATTTTTGGCAGGAGATTTGGCAGAAACAGTGCTTAATATTATGGTTGCAGCATTTTATTTATTTTTATTGTTATCCTACAGTCCATTGCTTACTTTGATAGGTATTTGTAGTGTAGCGATTAATTTATTGATTGTAAAATTCAGTTCGGATGCAATTTCAAATACAACCATGAAGATGCAGCAGGATCAGGGAAAAATGATAGGTTCCGTTTTTGCAGGTTTAAATATTACAAGTACGTTAAAAGCGTCCGGTACGGAAAATGAATATGTAGGCAGAATTCAGGGGTATTATGCAAAAACAATTTTATTAGAACAGCAGTTAGGAAAACAGCAGCAAATATTAAATGCCATTCCTGCAGTTGCAAATGAAATTAGTAATGTATTGGTTATGATGGTTGGAGGTATTTTAGTAATCCATGGCGAGATGACAGCAGGTATGTTGGTTGCATATACTAGTTTATTGGGTTCTTTTACACAACCGGTAAATCAATTGGTAGGATTTATACAAAAAATTCAGACATTAAAAGCAGATATGAGCCGTGTAGAAGACATTATGAAATACGAAGAAGATTCTAAATTTGCAGAACAGGAAATTGTTCCAATGTCTGAAAAATTAACAGGAGAGATTGAATTAAAAAATATTTCATTTGGCTATAGTATTTTGGAAAAACCATTAGTAGAAGGGTTTAATTTCCATTTGCCTTGTGGCAGCTCTATTGCATTTGTCGGTGCATCCGGCTGTGGAAAATCAACGGTATCAAAAATCGTAAGTGGATTGTATATGCCATGGACAGGAGAAATATTGATGGATGGAGTAGAAAGTAAACGGATTCCAAAAGAAATTCTTTCTTCCAGTGTTTCTACGGTAAGCCAAAGCATTACATTATTTTCAGGTACAATTCGGGATAACTTAACGATGTGGAATAAGAATATCCTCGACGAAGATA
Source organism: uncultured Roseburia sp. (assembly GCA_964476275.1). Taxonomy (GTDB): domain Bacteria; phylum Bacillota; class Clostridia; order Lachnospirales; family Lachnospiraceae; genus Roseburia. The sequence goes on along the minus strand of CAYYZV010000006.1, from coordinate 19,174 downwards.
TGGTAAAGGCTGCAAAGGATGCATGTATTCACGAAGCAATTACAGCAAAGCCGGGGGCATATGACTTTATGCTTACAGAGGGGGGAACGAATCTTTCCGGTGGTCAGCGGCAGCGTTTAGAAATAGCTCGTGCGTTAGTAACAAATCCAAGTATTCTTATTATGGATGAAGCTACAAGTGCATTAGATCCAATTGTAGAAAAAGAAATTATGGATAATATCAAGAGACGTGGCTGTACATGTGTTATAGTAGCCCACAGATTATCAGCAATTCGTGATTGTGATGAAATTATTGTTATGGAAAGAGGAAAAATTGTTCAAAGAGGAACGCATCAGGAATTAGCAGGTAAAGAAGGTCATTATCAGAGATTGATACAGAATATCTAGGGAGGAAATAACAGATGAACAATTTGAGAATACAAGGCGGTCAGATGCATATTACTCATGATAATGATGCAGTATATCAGGTTCTAGAAGGACATGTACTGGTATATTTATTTCCATATAAAGATGGAAAGGCGGGCAGACGGCAGTTCCTTGTAGAAATGAAAGAAGGAGAATTTATTCCGGGATTTGCCAGCGATAGTGAGTTGTTTGGAACGTGGAGATTAGGATTAGTAGCATTAGATACGGCAGTTTTACAAGTTTGTGAAGAATATAACATCGAAGAAGTAAAAACAAAATTTGCTTCCCGAATCAAGTTACGGCTGTTTGACCTGGAGGAATATGAGGAACAGCTGATAGAAAAGTATAATATTAATATAATTAAAGAAGAAGGATATATTTATGCGACTGCCAGAGAGCAGAAAAGCACCTATGAAAAGAGCCTTCAGATTATTTATGAACTGTTTCAGGGGAAAAGAGAAAAACGTATTACGCCGGAATCAGGAAACCGGATTTATGATGGAGTAGCATATTTATGTGACCAAATAAATATACCGGTAGCAGATTTTGAAAAAATTCAGGAAAGTTGCGGAAGACGTTTTACAGTGTCAGATGTTGCAAGAATTTCGCACTTTATTACAAGAGAAGTGATTTTAGAGGAAAAATGGTATGAGCGTGACAGCGGACCGCTTTTAGCCTATAGAGCAAATGGACATCAGCCGATTGCGTGTGTTCCAATAGGACCAAATAAATATATGGCTTATGATGCACAAAAACAAACATCTTGTGTAATTGATGAAGAATATGCGAAAACTTTAGAAGTAAAAGCGGATATGGTATACCGCCCATTTCCGAATAAAGTATTAAAGGCAAAAGATTTATTTTTATTTGGAATGAAAAGTGTATATAAAAGCGATGTGATACGATTTGTTTTATTAGCATTGCTTGGTACATTAATTGGATTATTACTTCCATTTATGAATGAGCAGTTATATGACAAATTTATACCGATGGGAAATCAGTCAGGTTTAATCGAGATAAGCTGGGTAATCCTTGCATGTACGATAGGAAATATGTCTTTTACAATAGTAAAAAATCTGGCAGCATTCCGAAGTCTGAATGCAATGGAGTATGCGGTACAGAGCGCAACATACGACCGCTTATTTAATTTGCCGGAGAGCTTTTTTAGAAAGTATGACTCTGCTGATTTAGCACAGAGAGCAATGGGAATTTCTCATATTTATAACACAATTGCAGATGTTGCAATAAAAACACTTCTTAGTGCAGTTTTTTCGCTACTGTATTTGTGGCGTATGTTTAAATATTCTAAAAAATTATCAGGCGTAGCATTGGTCATGCTTTTAGTATGTATGGCGGTGATTGTATGGATTGGTATTTTACAGACAAAATACGAAACTGAAAAGATGGAATTGGATAGCAAGACAAGTTCTGTCATGTATCAGTTTTTGAATGGTATTTCCAAAATCAGAATTGCAGGAGTTGAGAATCGTGCTTTATATGAATATTTAAAACCATATACGCAGTCACGCCGTATTAATATCCGAAAAGAAAAAATGTCAATTGGGGTTAATACGCTTGTTGGTGCAATGGATACGGTATTTTCGATTGTATTGTATTATTTAATGATAAAAAACGAAATGGATTTATCCATGGGTGCATTCATGGGATTTAATGCTGCATTTGGTTCTTTTTCAGGGGCTATGTTAGAAATCGTATCTTCGTTATTGCAAATCAATGATGTAAAACCTGCATATGACAGATGTAAGCCTATTTTACAGACACTTCCGGAATTTGAAGAAGATACTTTAATGCCGGGAGTATTAACTGGCGATATCGAAGTAAATAATGTAACATTTTCGTATGACGAAACATCCGGTATCATACTCAATGAGATATCCATGCATATTAAATCCGGTGAATATATAGGAATTGTAGGTTCATCAGGCAGTGGGAAGTCTACGCTTTTGAAACTGCTTTTAGGATTTGAAAAGCCGGATTTAGGAAAAATATACTATGATGGAAAAGACATTGATGGTTTAGATAAGCGGGAATTAAGAAAAAAATTTGGAGTTGTTCTTCAGGATGGCAAGCTGATAAGCGGCAGTATTTTTGAAAATATTACGATTACAGCTCCGGGAACGAAGTTGGAACAGGTAAAGAAGGTTGTAAAAGCAGTTGGATTGGAAGATGATATTAATCAGATGCCTATGGGATTACATACTGTATTATCAGAGGACAGTGGTACGATATCAGGCGGACAGCAGCAGAGAATCTTAATTGCCCGTGCAATTGTGGGAAATCCGAAAATCATTTATTTTGATGAAGCTACGTCAGCATTGGATAACGTGACACAGGCTATGGTATGTGAGAGCCTGGAACGTTTGAAAGCAACAAGAGTGGTGATTGCTCACCGTTTAAGTACGGTTATGAACTGCGACAGAATTTTTGTATTGGAAAAAGGAACAGTAGTAGAAGAAGGCAGTTATCAGGAGTTAATGGAAAAACGTGGACGTTTTTACGATTTGGCGATAAGACAATTATAAATAAAAGCAGGAATCGCATGATAGGGTTCCTGCTTTTTTTTAATAAGAAAATGAAATTACCAACGGCCTCTTGTCCATTTATGAACAGCATCGCCTAATTTAGAGAGTCCTTCTGCAATACCGGAAATAATGTCCGCAACATCTGCACCACCGGCAACGTTTTCAAGGTCATCTTCAGATAATTCTTCGTTTTCACCTAACTGTGCAGCTACACCTGCTTTGATAGCTGTAATTTCAGCAATAGAGAGTTCTACGCCGTTTTCAGCAAGAAGTGACTGTACCTCGGTATCGGTTTCTAAAGCTACTAATTTTTCGAGAAATGCTTCATCCTGTAATAAAGTATTTAATTTTTCTTTCATAATAATTATCATCCTTTCTCACTAATAACGATGTTATTACCAACGTCTTCTAGTCCATGAATCTGTTTTATTACCAAGTGTAACAGCAGCACCGAATGCAGCACTAATAATGCCGGCAATACCAATAGCAGCCATAATGGTTAAGCTTCCGCCGGCAACATTTTCAAGATCGTCTTCAGATAATTCACCTTCATTTGAATTTTCAAGAATATTTTGAATGGCTGCAATATCTTCTAATGTGAGCTCTACGCCTTTTTCTTTCAAGGCTGCCTGAACATCTTCCGGATTTTCCAACGCTGCTAAAGATTTTACAAAATCAGCATCAGAGAGAATATCTTTTAATAATTCTTCATTCATTGTAATATACTCCTTCTTTATTTTTTACCAACGTCTGTTTGTCCATTTATTTACATTTTTACCAAGGTTAATACCACCGGCTATGGCTGCACCGCCAATAATCAAACCACAGATAATAGATGTGATAATAGCACCACCAGCAACGTTTTCAAGTTCATCTTCAGATAATTCTGCTTCTTCATTACTTAACGTACTTTTAATAGTAGCAATTTCTTCTAAACTCAGCTCCAATCCTTTATCAGCAAGTGCTTTCTGAACATCTTCAGCATTCTCCATTTCTAAAATAGAAGCAACGAATGCTTCATCAGAGAATAGTTCTTTTAATTGTTCTTCGTTCATAAATATATTTCTCCTTTCAAAAATATTTGTATAACCATATATACAACTGAAAGAGGAAAAGTGTTACAACTTTAAATAATTTTTTTGAAATTTATAGAAAATTATGTAACAAAAGCGCGATTTGAATTGTATATATAGAAAGAGGAAGTTTTTCTTGGTAGGGAAAGGTGAGAAAAGGATGGCTGTTACTGTAAAAGAATATCTGAAATACCTTCGGCATAATGAGTATCCAAGTTTTTTGTTAAAAGAAGATATGGATAAATTAGAAAATGTAGAAAAGGTATTTGGAGAATTAGAGACAGAAGAAACGATTTTAGAAATATGTTTATCAAAAAAAGAAACAGGCTGCGATTATTCCATTCGTGTAGATGTGGATTCCACATATGTAAAGGAGTATTGGTATGAATTGGATTCAGATGCATGCAGTAAAGAAGATATTCCGGCATGTTATTTTATAGATGCTTCAAAAGTAATACCGGGAGAAGATAATGGTATTTTTTATGATACGGTGCTTGTCCGGCTTATAGGAGAGGAAAGATTAACGAAATTACGCAGTCAGTTAGAGTTGTGCGTAGCAAAACTGGAGGGAAAATCGAACAAACTTTTCCAGTTTGGAACAATGACCGGACGGCAGGAATTAGACAGAATACGTTTGTTTACAGATGATTTAACAAAAACAGATTTTGTGGCTTATCTGAAAGAAATGAATTGGAAAGGGAATTTAGAAGCAGTAGATACCTTTTTAGAGCAGTGGGAAAGCTATAGTGATGGAAAAAAGTTTATTTTAGATTTTGATATATTGGAACATGGAATTTCTGAAAAAATTGGAATTTGCTTTGGAACTGTAAGTAAAAAGCCACAAGTGATTGAGAAATTTTTAACAGAATTAAAAGCCAAGGGCCTGTGTTTGGAGGAAAAGAAAGAAGACGTACTTCGCTTTGTACAGGCATTTCCATCTCATACACCATTTATTCAAAATGATATTTCCCATTTTAAAATTCCATTTCAGGGAGATTCACCTTTGATGGCAAAAGCATATTTACGTCAGGGAACCGTATGTTTTTATAATGGATTTAAAGCATATGATACGCCGATGTTAATGAATTTAGAGTTAACAACCAGGTGTCCGCTTCGATGTCCGCAATGTTATTGTGACCTGACAAAGGGAATAGATATGGAATTAGAAACGGCATTGTACTGGATTAAGGAAGCTGCAAAGAATCAGGTCAGAACTGTTAATTTAAGCGGTGGGGAAACGATGCTATATCCACATTTATTTAAACTTATTCAGAGTTGTCATAAATTGGGAATAGAAACGAATGTGGCATTGTCTGGATATGGTGTAGACAGAAGAGTTTTGGAAAAACTTATTTCCGATGGTGTTTCAGGAATCTTTATATCGTTAAATGGCAGTACAGAAGAAATAAATGCGCATAGCAGGGATGGTTATTCACTGGCTATTCATGCATTAGAGGTGCTCGCTGAAATCGGATATGAAAAAACCTGTATCAACTGGGTAATGCATTCAAATAATGCGGACGATTTTCCGGAAATGATTCGCTTGGCAGAAAGATACCATGTTGCGGAAATTGCAGTTATGGTATTTAAACCGGATGCGGCATATCAGAGAGCCAGTGTACCAAGTAAAGAACAGATTTTACAGATAGCAAAACAGATAAAAGAATACAAAGGGACAGTACATATAGGAGCAGAGGAATGTTTTTCACAGCTTCGGGCAATTTTAGGTCAGCGTTTTTTTGTAAATCTGAATCAGGGAATATCGAAAGGATGTGGAGCCGGACGTGATGGTATCAGCATAAGTGTGGATGGAAAGATAACACCATGCAGACATTTAGAGATAAAAGAAGATTATAATACGATAAGGGAATACTGGGATCATTCTGTAGTGTTGAAACAATTACGTCAGATGGAAGAAAATCCGGAAGAACCTTGTGCAGATTGCAGCTATAAAAGATATTGTATTCCGTGTGCGGCAGTAAATTGGAAGATGAATGGCAGAATCTTTATGGGAGAAGAAACCTGTAGCTTAGGAGTAAAAAACGAGTAAGGAGAATGTTATGTCAGAAGAAAAGTTAGTTTTAGTGAATTTCTTAGATGAGCCGATTGGAGAGGCAGCTAAGATGGAGACGCATAGAAAGGGATTGCTTCATAGAGCGTTTTCCGTATTTTTATATGATGATAATAAATTATTGATACAAAAAAGAGCGGCAGGAAAATATCATTCGGCAGGGTTATGGGCGAATACCTGTTGTTCTCATCCGAGGGTTGGAGAAAATTTGGAAGAAGCTGTAGAAAGAAGACTTTTAGAAGAAGCAGGTATTCAATGTCGGGTAGAACATTTGACATCGTTTGTATATCGAGAAGTTTTTGGTGAATTATCAGAATATGAATTAGATCATGTGTTTGTAGGGGAATACGCAGGAACATTTTGCTGTAATTTAGAAGAAGCAGAAGAAATGAAATATATAGATATAGACGAATTGGCAGAAGATATGGTTCAGTTCCCACAAAAATATGCAGCATGGTTTTTGACAGCATTCCCGATGGTTTATAAGTATATTTTAATGAAAAGGCAGAAAGAAATAGTTTCTGATATGGGAAAAGATAAATGATGATACCGGTATATTGTATAGAAGAACATCATGAAGCCTTTTATTATTGGGGACTTGCAGTTGAAAAGGGATACATGAATGAAAAAGAAAATACACTGTTTCATGTAGACCATCACGATGATTTAGAATGTGGGGGATATTTTAGGGATTTTACACAGCCTTTTCAAAATCTGGAAGAAAGAAAAAGGTTTACATATGAGAAGCTTGGAATCGCTGATTTTATCGTGCCGGCTTTATATGAAGGAACTTTTTCAAAAATGTATAATATGAAAGCGCTGCTTCCAAGAATATTTCAGAGTCAGGAGCGGTTTGTAAAGCGCGTGGGTGATAATGCATTGATAATGGGAGAATATATTCCATTTGTGCATGCTTCTTACCGTAAAGAAGGAAATGAAAAATATAGTTTTTTTACATATTATGAAGGCAGTCTTGCAGAAACAGAGAAGCTGGAAAATGTAGTGTTGGATATTGATTTGGATTATTTCTGTTGGGATGATTCGTTACAGACAGTGCCGCCGAAGCGGATTGAGATTACAAAAGAAGCCTATGAGGAATATCAGGAAAATCCATATCATCCTTTTCGAATTCTGCCTAGAAGATTATTAAAGGCAGAAGAAGTAGATGGGAAATTTTATTTGCGTTATGAAGAACCTGCTATTCCAGAGAAAAAGTCAGATGAAACCAAAATCCAAAAAAGAATAGAACGTTTTTTGGAATGGCTTGAAAAAATGGAATGGCAGCCAAAAGTAATTACAATTTGTCGTTCCGCTCAATCCGGATATTTGCCGGCTGAGTATGTACAATTTGTGGAAGAACTGCTAAAAGCAGGTTTAGAACATATTTATAAAGAACTTGAATATCAAAAATAAAATTGGAGGAAAAGAAAATGCAGATTCAGGTAGAAGAAAAAAATGGAGCAAGAATAATCATGGTAGAGGGACGTATCGATACAGTTACGGCACCGGAGTTTGAAAAAAAGTTATTAGCAGAACTGGCAGCGGTAAAAAATTTAAGAATTGATTTAGAAAAAGTTGTTTATGTCTCCAGTGCAGGCTTAAGAGCATTTTTGAACGGACAGAAATATGCAAATAAAAACGGAGTGGATATGAGTTTAGTTCATGTTACAGATATCGTTATGGAAGTATTTGATATGACAGGATTTAGTGATATTTTAACAATCGAATAGAAATTACAGTTGTTGGATGCTCTTTCTTATTCGAAAGAGTTCCAACGATTGATTATGAGGGGATGTTTTATTGTGAAATGCAAAAGGAATAGGATTGTGCGAGATGCAGAGCATTAAAAAAGAACATAAAACGAATATTGAAAAAATCCGTAAAGATAGTGGTCATATATTATCTGCTCATGCTTTTTCATCACTCTATTTGTGGCAGGATATTATGAAGTTATCCCTGTACTGCGAGAAAGATTTTTTTGTCTTAAAGTGCGGAATAAATGGAGAAAATGCTTATTTTTTTCCATGCGGAAAAGAAGAAAGAGTATATGATTTTATCTGTCAGCGTATGCAGGATAAGTCATTTATTTTTTGTTATATGCGGGAAGAAGATGTGAAGTGGCTGGAAGAAAGGTTTCCGAATAAATGGGAGTTTCGTCGTAAAGAAGAGTGTGATGAATACATAGGAGATATCCAAGAATATATAGCACTTCAAGGTAGTAAGTTTTCGGAGATTAGGCGTAAAATACGAAAAATTGATAAAGAATATCAAATAACATCGGTCCTTATTACAGATGAGACGATTGAGGATGCTATGAATGTAGTATCAAAATGGAATTCTGTGGAACATAGTATTACTGAGCAGAAGCTAACAGATGAGCATATAGCGGAAAGGGCATTACAAGAGAAAGAAGTCTTAGATGTAAGTGGAATTATTCTATATGCAAATGGTCAGCCGGTTTGTGTATTTGCAGGATTTCCTCTTTCGGAAGATACAATAGATGTGGTGATAGGAAAAACTAGTCCAAACGCACCAAAAGGAATTACGTATTATGGATTGCGGGAATATTTAAAGATGTGTGGAAGTGGATATATATATTGTAATCATGAAGAAGATTTAGGAATATCGGGAATACGACAGATGAAAAAAAGTCTTTCTCCGATATTTAAAATTCCAATATGGGAGGCGGTTTTGAAATGAAGAAAAAGGATTATTTTATCCCAAGAATGTTTTATAAACTGTTGATGCCTTCCGTATGTTCGGCTTTTGGATTTGCACTTGCGGATATGGCGGATGCACTTGTTCTTGGACAAAGGATTGGAGAAACAGGACTAGCAGCAATTAGTCTTTGTCTTCCTTTATTTATGCTGATAAATATATTTATGGATAGTCTTGGGATAGGTGGAGGTGTTTATTTTTCGCAAAAACTTGGGGAAGGTTATACAGAGAAAGCAGTGGATTGTTTCAATCGTATTTGGGTAAGTGTGTTATTCTTTGGATTATGCATTGGAGTGATTGTGAACTGTTTTCCAAATCAGGTGCTTTTGCTGCTTGGGGTAGTTCCGGAGGATGGAGTACTTTTTCAAGCATGTAAGGATTATGTGAGGATTATTGCATTCGGAGCACCGCTTTTGATGCTTAATGTAGTATTTTCTAATTTTCTTAGAAATGATAATAATGCAGTTTTGGCATCAAGAGGATTTTTTATTGGCAGTGCAACAGATATTATTTTGAATATTATTATGGTTCTTTTTTGTGATATGGGAACAAAAGGAGCGGCATTGTCTACAGTGATTGGTTCTATAGTGGCAATTATACTTTATTTACCGGGTATCATGGGAACAAAAGCAGAAATTTTAAAAGTAAAACAGACAGGCGTAGATTTCAAAGAAACATGGTATTGTTTTCAGACCGGATTTTCTACGTCTATTCAACATTTATTTCAATTGATATTTTTACTGGTTGTAAATAATTTATTGATGAATTTGTCAGGTGAAAGCGGAGTGGCTGTTTTTGATTTGGTATATAATATTTCTTTTTTTATTATATATTTATTTAATGGTGTGGCAGAAGCTTCACAACCTTTGATAAGTACTTTTTGCGGTGAGAACAATGAAGAGGATTGTCAATATGTGCTTCGTCTATCCCAAAAATATGGTATTATTTTGGGGGCATTGGTGACAATACTGTTATTTGTATTTGCTTCAAATATTTCCAAAGCGTTTGGTATTACAGAAGATATTATGCCTTTGGCAGTTCGTGCAGTACGGATATATTGTATGGGGTTTGCTTGCATAGGATTAAATATTTTATATGGAAATTATTATCAAGCAAAGGAAAACACGAAATTTGCTTTTTTGATTGCAGCACTGCGCAACTTTGTGATTTTACTGCCATGTGTATTGTTGTTTTCTCGTACCAGTATTGAAAATATTTGGCTGATGTTTCCGGTAACAGAATTGATTTCGTTGTTGATATTATATATATATCGAAAATTCGATAACAGCCATGAATTACATTTTGATAAAAAACGTATTTTGCGCATTATAGTAGAAAATGAAGCAGAGGATATGGGAGTTGTAATAGATAAGAGTATGGAGTTTTGCGAACAATGGGAAGCTACACCACAGCAGCAGTATTCGGTTACACTTATCATAGAAGAATTATGTATGTCCATTATAAGAAATGGTATGATAAATGTTCCGGATCGAAAGATTCGAATTACATTGCTTGCCATGGAAGATGGCGATTTTGTATTAAATTTGTTGGATAATGCGGTTGTTTTTAATCCATTTTTACGTAAAACGAAAAAAGTTAATCTTAATGAAGAGTTTGACATTGATGATATAAGTATGATGATGATAAAAAAGAAAACGAAAAAATTTATGTATCGCAGATGTAATGGTTTTAACTCACTTGTGGTACGGATATAAAAATAATAGGGAATGGGGGAAACGTTATGAAGATTTCATTAAAAATAAAGGCAGTAGCAGTAGTACTGTGTTTTACGATTGCGTTATCGGTTGGAATAGTAGCAATAAGCTATAGTACTTATACGCAGGCTTTTACTAATCACTATGAGTCCCTTGCGACATCTGTAGCAAAAGCGACAGCGAGTGTTGTTGACAAAAATCAAGTAAGCAAGGTATCTTCAGAAGTACAGAAAATGTATTCGGATGCTTGTGCAGAATATGGAGGTATTCCGGATTACGAAAGTTTTTCAGATGCGGATTGGGAAATGTATTATGGTAAGTTTGAATATATTACTCAAATGCCGGAATATCAGGCATTACTGAATGTACTGGGTAAACTGAGAGAAGACCACAATGTAGTTTCACTATATCTTGGATATACGGATCTTTCTGTAATGAAAGATTTGTATCTTGTGGATGCCAGTGTAGAAGAGCAGTGTCTGCCGGGAGATTGTGATGATATTCAGGAAGAACATATTGAGCAGATAAAAAATGGTAATTATGAATTTCCGGCATTTATTACGAACTATGAAGAGTATGGGTGGCTCTGTTCGGCTTCGGCACCGATTATAGATGATAATGGAAGTGTAATAGGGGTAGCACTTGTCGATATTTCTATGAATGAGATTATGGCGGATAGACAGGAATTCCTTCTGACACTTGCAGGAATTACTGCTGTTATGGCTGTTGTTATTATGCTATTAATAATGTCTCTTGTAAATAAAGCAATGCTTTATCCGATTAATAAGTTGAGTGAAGCTACTGGATCTTTTGTTTCAGAAAAGGAGAAGCATGGTGTTAGTGGGGAAGATTCTGCAATAAAAAAATTACAGATACATACCGGAGATGAAATAGAAAAATTAGCGGAATCTATAAAGAAAATGGAAGGCGAAATTAATACATATATTGATAACCTGACATTCGTTACAGCTGAAAAAGAACGTATTGGTGCGGAACTGAATGTAGCGACACAAATTCAGGCAGATATGCTTCCTAATATATTTCCTGCATTTCCAGAACATGATGAATTTGATATTCATGCAACAATGGTACCGGCAAAAGAGGTCGGAGGCGATTTTTATGATATGTTTATGGTAGATGAATCACATCTTGCAATTGTTATGGCAGATGTATCCGGTAAAGGAGTACCTGCGGCATTGTTTATGGTAATTGCGAAAACTTTGATAAAAAACCATGCATTAAATAAAGAAGCACCTTCACAGATTTTTACAAGTGTGAATAATCAGTTATGTGAAAATAATGAAGTGGGTATGTTTGTAACGGGCTGGCTGGGAATTATGGATATTTTTACCGGACATATGGATTATGTAAATGCAGGGCATAATTATCCGCTTGTTATGCGTAAAGATGGTTCGGTGGAATGGATAAAGAGCAGACCGGGATTTGTCTTAGCAGGTATGGAAGGTGTGAGGTATCGTCAGAATGAGTTACAGTTAGAAGAAGGAGATATGATATATCTTTATACTGACGGAGTTACAGAAGCGTTGGATATATCACAGGAATTATTTGGAGATGACCGTTTGGAGAAAGTTTTATCTACGGAAGAGGCCAAAGAGATGAAACCGGAAATGCTGCTTCGTAAGGTAGCAGAAGAATTAAAGCTGTTTGCAGGAGAGGCAGAACAGGCAGACGATATTACAATGTTGGCTTTATATAGAACGATGAAAGAAAAAAATATGGAAACTATACAGAAAACATTAAAGGTATCGGCAAAAATAGAAGAATGGAATCAGGTAAGTGATTTTCTGGAAATGCAATTAGAGGAATTGAATTGTCCTTTTGCAGAACAGGCACAGATATTAATTGCTGCAGAAGAAATTTTTGTGAATATTGCTTCTTATGCTTATGGAGATGCTGAAGGTGAGGCTGAAATTAAAACAGAAATAAATGCAGAAAGATGTTTTAAAATAGAATTTCAGGATAGCGGCATACCATATAATCCATTACAAAAAGAAGATCCGGATATTACATTAAGTGCTGAGGAACGTAAGATAGGTGGCTTGGGTATTTTTATGGTGAAAAAAACAATGGATGACGTACAGTATGAATATAAAGAAGGAAAAAATTGTTTTATCATATTTAAAAATATATAAATAAAGTGTCTATCTCAACAGATACAAGTACATTATTATTTGATATATCTTGCTGTAAAGAGAACCCAAAATAAGAATAGGCGTGAAAATTGAAAACGACGCAGAATGATAGAGGCATTGAAAAATCAGTGCTTCTATTTTTTATTTGTATACACATGAAAAGATGGTTGCTATAATTGGTATTAAGGATATAAATTTAAATTTTACTTTTGATGAATGGTATGGATAGAGGAAAAGGTGCAGAAAAGACAGATGGAAGAAATAAAGATTAGAACAGCTACAGTGGATGATGCAAGGGAACTTTTGGCGGAAGGGCAGTCTATGGTTGGTCGGCTGAGGTGTCGGAGCAGATGTCGCAGCGGCATATGGTATTATTGTGTATGTTTCCTTTAGTTTTGTGGGAACATATGGCAGGAATCTGGCTGTCAATTTTAGCGGCAGAGATTTTAGGATTAATCGTATCCGAATTTTGTTTTAAGAAATATGCAAAGGAATACTATTATGTATAATGCCTTTTGCTTTGGAATATGGTAAAATCTTAGTAACAAGTATTTTTTTCAAAGGAGAAGGACAAGATGAAATACGATTTTACAACAATTATGGACCGCGCAGGCAAAGATTCGCTTGCAGTAGATTTTATTCCGATTCCGGGTGTAGAAGTAAAAGAAGGATTTTCTAAGATTCCGATGTGGGTTGCAGATATGAACTTTGCTACTGTACCAACGATTCAGGAGGCAGTAGTGGAAAGAATGGCACATCCGGCATATGGATATTTCATGCCAAGTCAGGAATATTATAATTCGATTATGAACTGGCAGAAAGAACAAAACGGAGTTGAGGGAATCGAAGTAGAAAATATTGGATATGAAAATGGTGTATTGGGCTGTGTTGCTTCAGCATTAAATGCATTTACTTCTCAGGGGGAACCAATTCTTGTACATAGACCATGTTATATCGGGTTTTTGCATGTGTTAGAGGATTTGGGACGTAAAATTATTTACAGTGATTTGAAAAAAGATGAAAACGGCACATGGCGCATGGATTTTGACGATATGGATAAAAAGATAAAAGAAAATAAAATCCATTTTGCAATTTTCTGCAGTCCGCATAATCCAACCGGACGTGTATGGGAACGTGAAGAAATTGAAGGTGCCATGGAGGTTTATAAGAACAATGACTGTGTTGTTGTTTCGGATGAAATTTGGTCTGATTTGATTTTAGAAGGTCATAAACATATTCCAACGCAGATGGTTTCCGAGGATGCAAAGCAGCGTACCATTGGTGTTTATGCACCGTCTAAGACTTTTAATCTGGCTGGTTTGATTGGTTCTTATCATATTATTTATAATAAATATTTGAATGATAAGGTAAAAAGAGAAGGTTCACTGACACATTACAATTCCATGAATGTTCTGTCGATGCACGCTTTGATTGGTGCATACCGCAAAGAAGGACAGGAATGGGTAGGAGAACTTTGTCAGGTTCTGGAACAGAATGTGGACTATGCATGTGAATTTATTAATGCGAATTTTAAGGGTGTAAAGGTTTCCAAACCACAAGCTACTTATATGCTGTATCTGGACTGTGAGGAATGGCTGAAAGAAAATAATAAGTCGCTAGATGAGCTGTTAAAGGCAGGTGCAGAGGTAGGTGTAATCTGGCAGGATGGAAGTCAGTTCGGCGTAGCTAATACCATTCGAATGAATGTAGCTGTACCATATAGTCTGGTTGTAGAAGCGATGGAAAGATTAAATAAGTATGTGTTTAATAAGTAAAAAAGCAGAACAATATCAATTAATGAATGCGCAGTTAAAGGCTTTGATTTGTGATGTGCCGCATCCGATTGCAAATATGGCAAATGCATCGGCGCTGCTTTATCATACGTTAGAGGATATTAACTGGGCTGGGTTTTATCTGATGGAAAATGGTATGCTGGTGTTGGGACCATTTCAGGGAAAAACGGCATGTATTGAAATTCAGGTGGGAAAAGGTGTATGTGGGGCTGCTGTAGAACGAAAGGAAATCATGCTGGTAAAGGATGTGCATGAATTTCCGGGACATATTGCATGTGATTCGGCATCTAATTCAGAGATTGTGCTTCCAATTTATGTTGACGGTGAAGTATTTGGCGTATTGGATATTGATAGCCCTAGTTTTTCTCGTTTCGATGAAGAAGATAAAATAGGACTGCAGGAATTTGTACAAATTTTTGAAAAAACTTTGTGCAATTTAACGATTTGACGCTTTAAAGTGAAAAAGTGTTGACGTGAAAGCCGGAAATGATTATTATATGAAAGTATAAGATAAAGATTGAGAGGGAGAGCGTTATGGAAATGAATATGGAATTTGTCAGAAAGCTTCCTACTCCGAAAGAACTCAAAGAAGAATTTCCGGTAAGTAAGAAGATTGCAGATATTAAAGAGGCACGCGACAAAGAGATCAAAGACATTTTTGAGGGAAAAGAGGACAAGCTGATTTTAGTAATCGGACCATGTTCTGCTGATAATGAAGAGGCAGTCATTGATTATATTTCCCGTTTGCGTAAGGTACAGGATAAAGTAGAGGATAAGATTTTTATTATTCCTCGTATTTATACGAATAAACCGAGAACGACAGGTATTGGCTATAAGGGACTGCTTCATCAGCCGGACCCGGAGAAAAAAGAAGACATGTTAAAGGGTATTATTGCAATTCGTGAGCTTCACACAAGAGCGGTGGAGGAAACAGGTTTTACCTGTGCGGATGAAATGCTTTACCCTGAAAATCATAGATATTTATCAGATTTATTAGCATATGTAGCGGTTGGTGCCCGTTCAGTGGAAGATCAGCAGCATCGTCTGACTGCCAGCGGTATTGGCATTCCGGTAGGTATGAAGAATCCAACAGGCGGAGATATTTCTGTCATGATGAATTCGATTACAGCGGCACAGAGCAGTCATATGTTTTCGTACCGCGGCTGGGAGGTAAAGACTCCCGGAAATCCACTGGCTCATGCGATTTTACGTGGTTATGTGGATAAATTTGGCCGCAATATGCCAAATTATCATTATGAAGATTTGCAGTATCTTTCAGAGGCATATGCGGAAAAAGATTATGCAAATCCGGCAGTTGTTATTGATACGAATCATTCTAACTCCGGAAAGAAGTACGAGGAGCAGATTCGTATCAGCAAAGACATTATGCATAGCTGCAGAGTGTCAAAGGATATTCGTAAATTAGTAAAAGGTTTGATGATTGAAAGTTATATTGAAGACGGCACTCAGAAAATCGGTGAAGGTATTTATGGTAAGTCTATTACCGATCCATGTCTTGGCTGGGAAAAGACGGAGAAGCTGATTTATGATTTGGCAGAAGAATGGTAAAATGATTTACCAAAAATAGGAACTTGTATCGATAAAGAGACTGTGCTATAATGCCACGTGGCAAATAAATAGGTACTTATATAAGTTCATAATGGGATGAATGTTTCTACAAACTACCGTAATAGTTTGGCTATAAGTCTTTTAAAAGATTAGATAGCAAAACTACTGCGGTAGTTTTTTCTTGCTTTTTATCTAATCGTTTATGTGATAGGAGGTAGAGATGGAGACAAATCAGGAAAACAGAATTTTAGGGGAAGAGAAAATATCAAAACTTTTATTGAAATTTTCTCTTCCGTGTGTAATGGGACTTTTGATTAGTGCATTATACAATATTGTGGATCAGATTTTTATTGGCAATAGTGAACTGGGATATTTAGGCAATGCAGCCACAGGTGTTTCCTTTCCGGTTATTTGTATTGCGAATGCATTTGCATGGTGTGTAGGCGATGGCGCAGCATCCTATTTAAGTATCTGTGCAGGACGTAAGGACACAGATAGTGCACATAAGTGTGTTGGAACCGGTATTACAGCAACATTGCTTATTAGTATTGTACTTACAGTGATATGTGAAATTTTTGCGGCACCTTTAATGAGTGTTTTTGGAGCATCGAGTCAGACGATTGGCATGGCGGTGGAATATTTTAAAATTGTGGCAGCATTTTTCCCGTTTTACTTATTGTTAAATGTCATGAATAGTATGATTCGTGCAGACGGAAGCCCTGCTTTTGCGATGGCGGCAATGCTTACAGGAGCGATTACTAATATTATTTTAGATCCTATTTTTATTTTCTTATTAAAGTGGGGAATTGCCGGTGCAGCATGGGCAACTGTGATTGGACAGGCAGCTTCTTTTATTATTTGTGCAGTCTATTTCTTTAAGCCAAAAAATTTTAAGCTGACAAAACACAGCTTTATTCCAGATAAAGCGATTCTTCGAAATACTATTTCGCTTGGAGCAGCGACTTTCGTTACACAGATATCCATTGTGGTATTATCATTGGTTTGTAATATGACGTTGGCCCGTTATGGTGCCCTTTCTAAATATGGTCCGGATATTCCAATTTCGGTATTTAGTATTCAGACAAAGGTCTATACGGTAGTTTGTAATATTGTAACGGGTATCGTTTTGGGCGGACAGCCAATTTTTGGATATAATTACGGTGCAAAAAAAATGGACCGTGTTCGTGAAACTTATAAGCTGGTTTTGAAATCTACATTGATTGTTGGGGTTATTGCAACCTTGATATTTGAAATCTGTCCCCAGGCAGTAATCGGTATCTTTGGGGCTGGAGATGCCTTGTATATGGAATTTGCGATTAAAACGTTCCGTATTTATTTGTCATTGATGACGATTACTTGTCTGGTTAAAATGACAGCAGTATTTTTCCAGTCCATTGGTAAGTCCGTGCATGCAGTTGTGGCATCTTTAATTCGTGATATTGTATGTTTTACACCACTGGCGATTCTTTTGCCTTATTTCTTGGAAAAATCTGAATCAGGAACAGGTATTAATGGTATTTTGTTTGCTGCACCAATTGCAGACTTAGCGGCAGTTGTTGTGATATTAGCATTAACGATCCCGTTTTTCCGTGAACTGAATAAAGAAGTAGCAGAGGAAACAACAGCCTTGAATAATTATGATATTTGTCTGGATGCTTCTGCGAGACGGGAAAAGTGTGCAGAAATTATTTGTAATTACTGTAAGGGCGTATAAAATAGGAATGAAAGAAGAAAAGACGTACTATCGGTGATGAGCCGGCAGTACGTCTTATTTGTTAGCAAAAATATTCTATTTTTCTAATGCGGCAGCATCGATTTGTTTTAATTCATCTTCAGTAAAGTGTGTATTTTGCAAAGCTTTCATATTTTCTAAAATCTGTGATGGTTTAGAAGCACCAATTAAGACGCTGGTTACGATACCATCTTTCAGTACCCAGGATAAAGCCATTTCTGCAAGTGACTGTCCGCGCTGTGCGGCAATGTCATTTAGGGCACGAATTTGAGCCAAACGTGCTTCTGTTAAGGCGGATTCTTTTAAGAAGCGGCTGTCTGTTTTGATTCGGCTATCTTCCGGAATACCATTTAGATAGCGATTTGTTAACATGCCTTGAGCCAGAGGGCTGAAAGAAATAATGCCTTTTTCTAATTGAGCAGCAGTGTCTTTTAAACCATTTTCCTCGATTGTACGATCAAAAATGGAGTAACGGTTCTGATTAATAACAAATGGACAGTGAAGTTCTTTCAGGATGGCAGCAGCTTTTTCCAACGTTTCACCATTGTAATTAGAAAGGCCTATGTAAAGGGCTTTTCCACTGGAAACGATAGAAGCTAAAGCACCCATAGTTTCTTCTAAAGGAGTATTTGGGTCCATGCGGTGATGGTAGAAAATATCTACATAGTCAAGTCCCATACGTGACAGACTTTGGTCAAGGCTTGCGATTAGGTATTTGCGGCTGCCCCAGTCTCCGTAAGGACCATCCCACATGGTGTAACCTGCCTTGGTACTGATAATAAGTTCATCTCTATATGGAATGAAGTTTTCTTTTAAGATACGGCCGAAATTTATTTCTGCACTGCCTGGTTCGGGTCCATAGTTATTGGCTAAATCAAAGTGTGTAATTCCATTGTCAAAAGCGGTAAAGCAGAGTTGCTTCATATTTTCAAAATTAGAAGTATCGCCAAAATTGTGCCATAGACCAAGGGATACGCCAGGGAGCAGTAATCCACTGTTGCCGCAGCGGTTATAAGTCATATTCTGATAGCGTGTTGATGATGCAGTATACATTGTTTTTTCCTCCTGATAGAAAGGGTCTTGTTGATCAAATTATTACGCGGGAAATGCATGACGTCAAGGGCTATTTTACAGGACTAGTCATTTTATTTTATATTTGATAAAATGAAAGAAAATTAAAAAATGAGAGAAGGAAATGAAGATGAAATATCCGAAATTTTTGCCTGAAAATGGTACCATTGGTTTTGCAGCACCATCTTTTGGCTGCAATACAGAACCGTATAAAACTGCTTTTGATAATGCTTTAACGAAGTTTAAAGCGTTGGGGCACGGTCTGGATTTAGGACCAAACTGCTATGAAGGAAAGGGCATTGGTATCAGTAATACACCACAGGCTTGTGGAA
>CAYYZV010000005.1:238-34657 GCA_964476275.1 uncultured Roseburia sp. | reverse complement strand
AGTCCAGAATATCCTCAAAGGTCTTTTCTTCCTTGGCGTTGTATTCCGTCAGCAACGCTTTCATCTTATCGGCAACTTCTTCCGGAAGGGCAGTATCCATACCGCCGACCTCATTTGGCAGTTTCTTATAATCTCCAACAGCAAACCAATCTTTTCTGGAATCACTCGTTCCATTCTTCAAAATCAAATGAAGCTCCTTGATAAACTTCTCGGTCAATGCCGTTTTTGCGTTCTCGATGATCATGTCGATACAACGGAAATGGTTCGCTGTTTCGATCACATCATCCACATTGAGGACTTCATTTTCCACGCCGATAGTATTGGTTTCAAAAATATATCTGGTCTGATCGTGGGTCAGGCGGCTTCCTTCAATGTGGTTTGAATTGTATGTCAGATCAATCTGTGTTTTATGGTAAATACCACCGGAGTATTTGCTTGCTTTCTGCTCTTTCAGAATATCCAACAGAGTAATTGGTTCCTCTTTTCTCTTGTTGGTACGCTCCGGTTTCTCTGCATTTTCAGGAATGTTCCAAGTCTTTCCGGTAAGGAACGCACCATTCACACGTCCCTGGGCGCAATAGTTTCTAACGCTGCGCTCCGACACATCCCACTTTTTTGCTATTTCAGTAACTGAAAGGTATCGCATCTGCTCTCCTCCGTTATAAATCGAATTAAATAACTACACTAATCTGCTATATAGTATAGTACATTATCGGCAAAAATATCAACCACTTTTCGTTTTATATAATATGTTTTTGCCGTCACAGGAAACACTTTTTCTATCACTATCTTGTCGTCACAGTGGAAAACAATCACTTTGTTACACGCAAAATAATATAAAAGTGTGATGAAAATCACATTATTATCAATAATTATATGATTGCAACGAAAACGCTCCACGTCAAATTTACTTATAAATTTTTCTGTATCATATTTTATGTTAGAAACATATTCCTCAGCTAAATCCTTAGCAGCTCTTGAATATAGAACAAAATCATCAAAATTTATTTGCTGAAAATCATTTGGTGCCTGTAATTGTGGATATGCTGCTTCTATTTCCTCTTTTCGTTCAAGAAGATACTGATGTGCAGACTGAACCTTATTTGTATTATCAGTATGGGCGCAAAGATTACGAATAAGTCTATAATAATCGCAAATCAAATAATTCAGATAAGAAATCTCCGATGTCCTTTTCATTCCAATAAGATTCTTATGAATATGTTTTAACATGGAATCTGATGAGTCTTTGCTACCATTGTATTCCCCATAGTCTTTTAAATAGTTATGCATCTGGCCCAAAAAATCTTCAAACACTTGGAATACAGAGATTATATAGTATTCTCGAATTTTACTAATTGCGGTTTGAGGATCCACATCATTGACTCGAATACCATAGCGGGATGCTATCAACTGAAAAGGACCTTCATCATGGGGTGTACTTTCAAATTGCCTTAACAGGACCTCAATATATTCATTTATAGCGTCAGATATTCCCAAATCTTGCTTGAATTTATTATACAAGGATTTATCCATAATCATCTCCCCTTATGAAGTCATTTTATCATATACTTGGATTTTTTACTACGAATTAATATGCCCACATAGTATACAGGAAGGAATGACATCTGAGGACATTCGCCACATGAGCGAAGATGACCTTCTCGATATGGATTATTTCTTAAATGAAGCCGACTTATTTGATGACGAGGCTGGTGTTGAAGGTTTTTATATCTTCTAAATAACGACGCCTCTGTTTGTCGTACCCAAAACGCGTGTTATCTAACATATGTTCGATGAACACGCGTTCTTTTTCTGCTGCTCAAAAATCGAACTTTCCTATAAATCAAAAAAGCTCGGATTTCTCCGAACGAGAAAAAAGCACCTGCCATTTCTGACAGATGCCACAAAAACCAACTTATCCATTTTGTCCACATATTTTTCATTTTGGATTAATTACGTCTTTTCCGATTTTAATATCTTATTCAAATATTAGATGCATGTTAGAATGACGATTCAAAGAGTTTTTATCCTTTTCAATGTAATCCCATGTTTTCTGATATATTCCCGGTACAGCAACAACAGGATCTGATATAAATTCTATAAACTCATCTACTTTTCCATCATATCTGTCTGCGAAGTCATCCGATAATGTTTGCTTTTCCTCATCTGTGAAATCTTTCCGTTCACAATACAATACATGTTCCAAATTGCAGGAATTGAAATAAATCCGATAAGGTATCCCATTTATCTTTCCAGTTTTTCTAAGCTTATAAAGAATGTCTCCCTTTCGCTTATTACGGTCTATAATTGCACTCACATTTTTCGTGTCGATATGATCCTCGTAGTATTGAACCTCCTCCACGTCTGCTTCTTTGACATCTTCGTCTGAAATATACACACCATCTGTATCTGCAATGTGAATAATCTTTATCAAGTCTTCTTGCTGATATCGATATTTGCTTTTTACAATTTCAATCTGTTCATTTATTTTTATCAGAATACTGTCTATAGAAACATAGTCCTTCAACGTAATATCGCCATGTACAACAACAAATTGCACCTCATTACCGGAAAAGTACTCTTTCATAATCGTTCCAAGAGCAGCCTCATCACTTGGACCTTCCACTATGAATGCAACAACTTTCTTTTCAGTCATGCTGTATCGCTCTACCTGCCTTTCTAAATGCACGTGCAATTCTTAAACTGTCTGTTTCCTCGTAAATCACTTCATCCTGTCCCCCAAGAGTAATTCCTCTCAGATAAGTATCCCTAAGATTGTTTGACGCTTTCACATTCTTCATCCTGATGTATCTTCTATCCGGATTTGCCGTAGAGAATATAATGCTGTCTTTATCCAGCATTTCCAGTGCACGAAGATTGTGCGAAGTAAATATCAACTGACCCTTTGCACTTTTATTAATAATATCAAGCAGTTCCCCAAGCATATATTCAAAAATCCCTGCATCCAGCTCATCTATTGCAAGACAGATAGACGGATTTCCAAATGTCTGAATCAAAGCATTTAAAATAGAAATGATTTTTATAATTCCCTCTGATTCCATTCGAATTGGAATTGGTGGCATATTTTCACGCACAGAAACAAGTTCTACTCTATAACCACTCTCTCCAGAATCCAGCAACTGTTTCCCATAGTTATGAACACCGATCCTCATCCCAGGAATAATCGTAAACAGAACCATGTTGATCTGTTCTACAATCGTATCAAGAAGTAATTTTCTTTCTTCATTTAAAACAACCGGTTCTGTTAACGGTACTGCAAAATCGCCTTTCATTCCAATATCGTTTTGCTCGATCTTGAATGCCATAGGAAGCAAAAAGTTAGCAGAAATTACACCAGAATGTGTATTACGGATTACAAACAAATCTTTCAAAGCAAATCTGAACAATGCAGTTATTACTGTTGAGCAGTGCTTAAAATTATTCTCATAATTACGGCAGAAAACTTCTCTGCTGCTTTCTCCAAAGATATAGGAACAATTGTCTTTCTCAGCCATCTTTCTTGCCACGATCAAATCCGTTTTATTCTCCACATTGGCTTCGATAACTTCATCCAATCTCTTTTTCGGAACAAATAAGTTTTCTCTGTCAGAACGCTGATAATCCATAAAGACCGTCTTATTACTTCTGGAATCATCTTTATTCACAGCACAACTTAAGGTTTCTCTGCTAATCTCTACACGCTTTTCATTCTTCTGTAAAACTACTTTATAAGTCACCTCATAAATTATATCGTCCACAAAAATATTAAAATCTGCAGTAATCTCCGCATGATTATCATTTGCATCAATATAATCTGCTAATTCCTCCTCAAGCGTACTGCCAATCATAATTTTCTGTAAATAGTACATTGTATCAATAACTGCTGTTTTTCCAGAGCCATTCTGACCATACACACCTAATATCTCTGCATTCTTGTAAGACAATTGCTTTCGACAAGCATTTGGCATAACGATTTGTCCGCTTCTGACATTTTTGATATTTGAAATTTTTAATGAAGCTAATCTCACAATGCTCTCCATAGTCTTCTACCTCCATGGTCTTATATTAGCACAAACAACTTCTATTTTCAATTATTTTTCTGTTTTTGCATTTTTTATTCCGTTTTCCAAAAAAGTATTCTATTAAAACCTATCGAAATCTTCCTGCGTAGCCAACTGTGCATACTTGCAGTCATCATTCCTACTTTCAGCATACATATCATTAATCATACCTTGATGACTCCTTCTGTATTCGGGTCTGCGTCAAAAAGTCTTCGATTTTTACAACACGGACATGCTACTTGTATCTCCTTTTGCATTGTATCTGCCCCTTTCATACTAACGCCCATAATAATATGGTGAATGATGAAAGATTTTCTCGGCTTGTACTTTTTTAGGAAGCTTCATCTCTGCTTCTTCCTTGCTAAGAAAAATACGACCTCTGCGTAATTTGATTGCTCCGCCTGTCGGCATACATAGCACATAGAATTCTCCGCATTTTGATATCACTACCACGTCAATGATAGTTCGATTACTTTCAATGATGTATCTGTTTGAGCTAACTTCTAATGTTTCCTGCATCGTTTGTGCCTCCTTCTTAAAAGAGGCCAGTCAAAGGGAAAGTCAAACTGACCATACATTGATGTGTTACTGTTTAACATTTACCTAATGTAGCGATGTTTTAATCATATGAACATCAGTTCGATTTGTCAATTAGAACCTGACGAAAGTTATTCATTTCGTATGAGCCAAGCATACTACAATCGGATTTTTTGCCCGTTGATGAAACTTCAATGGATTTTTGCATTTTTTGCATTAAGTCCACTATATTTCGCTATTTTCATTAAAAAGAATGCCAGAATTGGCACAAATACCATTGAAGCATGTTCAACAAAAAATATTAAATTTTTCCAAAAGAAATCTCTCCGTTACCACCATAATAGGCACCATCTTCTGGTTTTATATCAAACTCACTATATTCATTATTAAATATAAATCCAAAATTTGCATCATTTTCACTAAATAAAGAGGCTCTCATTTCTATTTTTATTAAGTCTTCTGATTTTATATCAACAATAGCTTTTATATTTTCTATATCTGCTAATGCCTTATAAGTATTGCTACCATTTTTAACACATTTCATTTTTGCAACAGCATCATCCAACCCCATTCCATATAAATCAATATACAATGCATCTGTAATAATAGCAGGTGGTTTGCAATCAGCTATTCTTACTGGAACAAATTTTAAATTCTCATTGATAGCCTTTGTTAATGCACTTTGCCATTCTTTTGTAACCATTTTACTATTCAAGCTATTAGGAGATAAAAACTGGATTTTCTTTCTTGGATTTATTATAATTCTCACCCACATCCAAACCACACATCCGCTTTACCTGTGCAATATAGGCACTATGCACCTCCACACCATACTTTTCTTTTACATACTCTTTAATCTTCGGATATGTCGCACGCTCTTCCGGTGTATAATTACTATCTGAGTCTACTTCCACTGTGACTTCTAATTTCGGTTGATTTCTTTTGTTTTGGATAAGACTCAGCTCCGATGTATTTACGGAAATTAAAATAATCCTGCTTCAAATATCTAAGGCTGTTGAAGTTTTCCTGCTCAATAAAGTTTACAATCTCTTCCTTACTCAGATCATCAATATGAATCTCTACCCCATAATCGTTTAATCCAATCGCCTTGAAATCATCTTGCACGAGAGCCATCATCAAACGTTTTTCCAAAATGAAATTATCGGCCAGCGAAGACAAAGCAAATGCAATCTGCACGCTTCGTTTATAACTATTTCCAATAAAGTCGAGTACTGTAACATATTCCTTATTATCATACTTACGAAGTCCTCGCCCCAACTGCTGAATGAAAATTGTTGAGGACTCTGTCGGTCTCAAGAACAGCACCATGTTCACACCAGGAATATCCACACCTTCATTAAGAATATCAACCGTAAACAAGATTTCCAGATCTCTATCATCGCTCTGCAAATCGTTATACGCACGAATTCTTTCACCAATGTCATTTTTACCAGTCAGATATGCGGTTTTATAATGTTCGCCCATAGCTTCACACATCATCCTAGCATGTGTTACATTACGGCAGAATGCCAATGCTTTCAATTTACCTTCCGGACGGTGTTTCTCGATCTCTTTTGTAATGAAATTACAGTGTTCCACAGTTGCTAGCTGCGCTACCATTTTTCTTTCTTCGCTTTTCATTAGACCGTAGTTGATCAGTTCATCGCGAATTCCATAATATTTAAATGGAACAACCAAATCATTGATAATCGCGTCCCTCAGTCGCAATTCATAAGGTACATTTTTATCAAATAATTCAAAAACATCCTGGTTATCCAAACGCTCTGGAGTTGCAGTTAAGCCAAGCAAAAACTCCGGCTCAAAATAATCCATAATCTTACGATATGTTTCCGCAGTGGCGTGATGACATTCGTCCACAATAATGTAATCAAAATAATCCTTCTTTGGAAACAAATCCAGCGACTTCGCCATAGAAACATTTGTTGCAAACAAGAAGTCTGCCTCTAAGTCCTTGTGTTCTCCACTATAAATACCATATGTTACTGCATTTCCAAATACATCCTGGAATGTTTCCAAGGATTTCTTTAAAATAGAACCTTCATGCACAATATATAAAAGTCGCTTCGGAGAGAAATTCAGCGCATCAAATGCCGCCAAGTATGTCTTACCGGATCCAGCCGCAGCAACCACTAACGCGCGTGAGGTTCCCACCGCTCTATATCGATTCAGCTCTTTCAACGCTTTGCGCTGCATGAAATTTGGTTTAATATTTGCTCTATATAAATCATAATCCATATCCCATCGCTCAATTGCAAAATTCAGCTTATTGGAATAAAGATTGATAATGTCCATGTTCAGAGGATGCGTGTCCTCCCACTTATCCTCAAACTCTTTCATTGCCTCTTCAAATACAACAGCGTCCTGATCTTCTGAAACAGCTATGTCCCATTCAATATTTTTCAATAATGCGTATCTCGTGATATTTGAAGAACCAATAATCACTTCTTTTCTGCCCGGATATTCAAACAAATATCCCTTTGAATGATACCCCAGGGTCATATATCCGCTGTCATGGAAACATTCGTGATCCAAATGACATGTAAAATTCTCACATCGGCTCTGAAGTGCAAAAAAGCTTTTCAAGGATTCAATATCTGTAAAATTCTGATAAGTCGAGGTAATAATACGTCCAACAGCACCACGCAAAACAGCAGCCTCTATATCTTTGAATAGCAAAACCAAGCCAGCTTTTTTTATAAAACTGACCGAAAAATAAAATGCTGTACAATGACGAAGACTGTCCTTAATTTTCTCAAGGAAAGTAATCTCCGTATAATTCGTTAAAAATTGGTTTATCATATTACCCTCACTTTCTAAGGAATACGGCTCAGATATAATCCGCCATTATCTTTAAGCCATTTTTGACATTTTCGGTATTCAGGAAATACTCGCTCGACTTCTGCATAAAATTCAGCAGAATGATTCATGTATTTTCTATGACAAAGTTCATGAACAACCACATAATCTATCACATCATCCGAAAGCAACATCAAAAGACAATTAAAACTCAAATTCCCTTTACTAGAGCAACTTCCCCATCGGGAACGCTGATTACGGACCGTGATTCTTCCGTAATCAACACCCACGCTAGGTGCATATTTCTTCACTTTTTCTGGAATTACAACCAACGCTTTATCTGTCAACTCTCTAATCTCATCCATTGTGAATAACGGAAGTTGTTCTAAACCATTCTTTCTATCCTGCATTTTCGTTAAATGTTTCTCGATCCATCCACGCTTTTTGTTAAGGAAGAAATTGATTTCTCGACGGCTCATACCCTTTGGTGCCCGAATAAGAATGGAATCCATTCGCAATTCGACAGAGATAGTTTTGCGGTTACTGTAGATAATATTCAGTTTCATGTCATTTATAGCATCGACCATTCACTTTATTCTCCTTTATAAAATATCCTGTATCATAATAGTCGCCAATTTTTTAGCCTTAATATAAATCGCTTTATCTAACACCCTACACAGACATAATTCCAACACAATTATATCAAACTACCTTTTCTTTTACAATTATCGCCATTGCGTAATTGAAAACGCCCCGCATTCCTGTTTCCAAAAGAACGACAAATTCATCATAATACTTCGCATATGTTGTATCTGCATGCTTAATCAAACGGTCCGCATCCACAATGATAAACTTTGCCAGGCAGTTTGTCTGTGATTCCGTTTTTATCTTCTTTTAAAAATCAGCATAACCGCCACCGTGCATATTAATTGGTTTCAATGCAATCTGCACATCCTGACGCTTTCTCATTTTATCAATATAGTTATATTCTGTATCTCCTTCACAGAAAACAACAAATCGTTTTTGTAATTTACGCTCCGGTCTACGGGGATGCTGTACCTCCAAGAATACCTTTCATATAAGTTTTTAAGTCCAGATGAAGTACATTATGAGTTAAAAAAATAAACTGTCCATTTCATCTGCAAATACTACTTTATTTTCATAAACAACACGGAAAATATGAACCGCCCATGCAAAGAACTCTCGAACACCTGTAGAATCCATCTGTAATTCTCTTCTGAAATAATTCCCATTTTCATCCTTACGGATAATAATCGTCTTACTATACGGCTTTTCTCTATCAATTTTTATATCACAAATACTGTAATCTACCATACGAAAAATTTCTAAATATCTCTCGTTGTTTTTCTGCCTTAAAAAGAGATACCGCAACAGTATCTGGGAAACGTTTTTTAACTTTTCCGGTCGGCGCACACATGGAAAATTCACTTTCACATTAAAACGAACAAAAATTATTAAAACGATAATATATCAGCATATAGCACCTCGTAATTTGCTTACTTTCTTAATATTTATAACGCATTTTTCATGTATGTAAACCAGAATTTTGTTTTTACTTTATATTTTCATTTCATTTTTCTTCATTTTTATTCTTCAAAACCATAATTTTATTTTTATCATCACAACATTCTCGTACTGAGTTTTTCTCTCTAAATCCGCACTTATTATCAACCTGCGTATTCATACAACTATCTGATTGCTCAGCTTTATATGGACATGGAAAATCCAGTGTACATAAATAAGTTCTCTTCATACCAATAGTAAAACAATGCTAATGATTTTGTTCCTGTAGAAGCAATCTTACTATTATATGATTATCCGTATTTAAATTTAAGTACATCCGTATTTTTTTACGGATATTTTATACAACAAATAAAATATTAAAAAAGCAGAAATCTCCCCGACCAAAGTTTGACTTCTGCTTTTGACCCATAACACAGTGCAGGTTCCCCCGGACCATGCCATGGCTATCCCAAATAAAAAATGAACCTGTAGTTTAAAATTCAGTCCCATGTACTTGTATTCTGTGCATACTCACTCATACATTCCTCACGATTTTCCAAAAATGCCTTTATATAAAGCGGATTTTCCACTTTTTCACCAATCAGAATCTTCGGTGTAACATCCTTGAAATCTACAGGACACTTTTCTTCTTTTTTCTCCTTACTCATCACAATTCCTCCCTTTGTTACAATGTATTATCAAAAAGATCTTTCCATGCTTATACTTTCAAAAATATCTTTTCCACAGCTTCACTGTAACATACGAGAAGTAATTGAATAATTTTTACAATATTCTATCCAGCGTTTATATTTTGAAGCAGATAATTTTTCATATACATTTTCTGTAGCTGAATTGTTATTAGAAACAATTGCCACCGTTTTTCTCTCCATCAATATATTCGCAATAATATTTAAAATCGTCTTTCTTCATTTTTAAGGTTACTTAAACCTGCTACTTGTTTTATATACGCAAAAACATCTTCTGCTTCTTTCTGATTTAAACAGGATTCAGAATTTGTAAAAAATAGAGCATATTAAAATAGTTGGAGCAGTTTTTAAGCTGCTCCAACTATTTTTAATACCCAATATATAGTTACTTTAATACGAAAATTAGCTTGCCATCCAGCCGCCGTCAACAGGAAGTACAACACCACTTACATAAGAAGACTCATCACTTGCCAGATACATTGCTGCATAAGCGATTTCGATTGGATCTCCAGGTGCAGGTGAACAGCCAAGTACAGTCTTCACACGGTCATAACCAGCCATATTTGGCATACCCATAGAATTGGAGATTTCTGTTACGAATCCGCCCGGTGCGATTACATTGCAGCGAATCTTCTGTGGCATATACATATATGCTGTATTTTTGCTCATCTGAAGAATAGCTGCCTTGGATGCTGCATAAACAGCACCTGCACAAGCTTTTACTGCACCAACAGAAGCAACATTAATGATGTTGCCGCCATCACCTTGTTCTAAGAACACCTGACATGCTTTTCTCATGGCACACATTGGACCGTACACGTTAACTTTCATAACTCTCTCATACATCTCATCTGTTACATCAGCCATAGGGCTCATATCATCCATGATACCTGCGTTATTGATAAGTACATCCAGACGACCAAATTCTTTTACAGCCAAATCGATCATCGCTTCATTTGTCTCTTTGGAAGAAATATCACCTGGTAAAATAACAACTTTACCTGGTGCATCCTTCAGAGATTCCGCCAACTCTTCCAAACGCTCTTTTCTTCTTGCAACTGCAACTACGTTAGCACCTTCTTTTGCAAATACTTCCACGATACATTTGCCCATACCGGAAGATGCGCCAGTTACTACTATTGTTTTGTTCTCTAATCTCATTTTTGCCTCCGTTTTTTACACATTTTTTCTGAAGTATGATAAATTATTATCACATTTATTATAAAATATGATATAATCTCATTCAACAAGCACATAACCATATATGTTGGTTATCCAACATCTGTTGGTTATTAGGAGGGAATAATGGACCGACGCACTCGAAAAAGTAAAGAAGCATTAAAAAACGCATTACTAGAACTGCTTAAAAAAAAGACATTACACGAAATACAGATCAAGCAACTATGTGAAAAAGCTGACGTAAATCGTTCCACTTATTATAGCAATTATTCTGACCTACAGGAAATTCTGCGTGATATATATCAGGATGCTATCGATATGATTACTTCCCAGGTAATTACACTTACGACTGGCGACAGTTTCACCAGAGAAGAGTATTACAATGTAATCTATCAGATAGTCTGTTATCTGCAAGAAAATGATTCCTATTACTCATTAATTTTTTCTCTGCGTACAGATATCTCCTTTGAAGAAATGCTCTATCTTCATTATCTGAATAGTTATCATTTAGAACACCTTACTACTCAGGAAAAATACCTGTTTCTGTATCAGACCATTGGTGCTTTTTCTATCGTAAGAGCCTGGATGCAAGAAAGATATATTATCTCTGCCCATGATATTTCTAAAATGATTACAGATACCATATGTGCTGATGTTAACATCATTCCGGGAATATTTTCTTTAAAACATGCTGATGCTTAAAACCAGTCCGGAGTGGCTTTTATTCTGATTTATATAGGTTATTTAGCCCACGATTTTATTTTAAAATCGTGGGCTAAATAGCTATTTATACATTTTCATGTAATCTCCATGCGCCTCAATTAATTCGTCACACATCTTTACAATATCATCAATGCTTAATTCAGCCGCTGTATGCGGATCTAACATTGCTGCCTGATAAATATATTCTTTCTTTCTGGTTGCAGCTGCTTCAATCGTAAGAAGCTGAGGATTAATATTTGTCATATTCATCGCTGCAAGCTGCACTGGAAGTCTTCCGATTCTACAAGGATTTACACCATTGTAATCGATCATACATGGTACTTCTACGCAGGCATCTGATGGAAGATTTTCAATCAAGCCGCGGTTTAATACATTGCCGCCAATCTTATACGGCACACCGGTAACAACCGCTTCCATAATGTGTGAAGCGTATTCACGGCTTCTTTCATGTGTAATCTTGCCGTTATCTAAGATTTTACGCTTTTCTTCTGCCCACTCATCAATCTGTTTGATACATCTTCTTGGATATTCATCCAGAGGAATATTAAATTTATCGATTAATTCCGGATATTTATGTTTAATAAATAACGGATTGTATTCTGCATTATGTTCACTGGATTCCGTACAGTAATATCCAAGGTGCTTGATATATTCATAACGAACCATGTCGTCATGCTTCTCATTTGCATTCTTTTCTGCTGCACGTCTGCGGATTTCAGGATATAAATCATTGCCATCCTTATCACGGATGTCAAGCAGCCATCCCATATGATTAATACCAGCAATTGTTTCGATACGGCCTTCCAGCTTATCTTCCATTCC
Organism: uncultured Roseburia sp.; assembly: GCA_964476275.1. Taxonomy (GTDB): domain Bacteria; phylum Bacillota; class Clostridia; order Lachnospirales; family Lachnospiraceae; genus Roseburia. The sequence continues at coordinate 22,287 of CAYYZV010000005.1, read as the reverse complement.
CAATGCCTTTAATAAAGTATCAGAACAAACCTGGACGCTGTGGCAGAGACCAACTGTTTTTACACCGGTATATCTTTGCATATATCCGGTCAAAATTGCCATCGGATTTGTATAATTTAAAAACAGTGCATCCGGACAAACCTCTTCCATGTCCCTTGCAAATCCTTCCATTACCGGAATGGTACGAAGACCTCTCATAATTCCGCCGATTCCCAACGTGTCAGCAATTGTCTGCTTCAAACCGTATTTTTTCGGAATTTCAAAGTCGATAATGGTACACGGATCATAGCCGCCTACCTGAATTGCATTTACAACAAATTTTGCCCCGCGAAGTGCTTCTTTGCGGTTTTCTTCTCCTAAATAAGTCTTAATTCTAGCGCGTCCATTATTTACGTTTTGGTTGATTGCGTTTAAAATAATTTCTGAATCTTCCAAACGTTCCTTACTAATATCGTAAAGCGCGATTTCAGCTTCACAAAGAGCCTCACTGCACATACAGTCCCCCAATACATTACGTGCAAATACCGTACTTCCGGCTCCCATAAAAGTAATTTTTAACATAGTCCCTCCTTGTTTTTCTGCTAAGAAAAATGCTGCTCTGCTTGCAGAGTTTGCCCTCTAGCGAACAGAGGGTTTTACCCCCAATCATTGATACCTGTGTTCCTCACGATAAACCATCGGACTGATTCCCGCATATCTTTTAAACATTTTCGAAAATGCAAGCTGATCATTATATCCTACGGAATTCGCAATCGTATTGATTGGTACATCTGTTGTCTCAAGCAGCGACTTTGCTTTTTCCATCCGAAGTCCAATCAGATACTCTTTCGGAGAATATCCCATCAGCTTTTTAAAACTGCTGGTCAGATAGCTCCGATTCACCCCAATATAATCTGCCAATTCACTAATTTTGATATTTCTTGTGTAATTTTCAGCAATATAATTAATCGCACTTTTGATATATCTGGATGATTCACTGTTATAGGTATATTTCAATTCTGTGTATGCCGCCTTTTGATTATATTCTTCAATCAAATCTGCAAAAAACAGCTCCAGCATTCCATTTCTTCTCAGACCATTGACAAATGTCATATCCTTCTGTGTATTCAACATATACTCTATTAATTCATACATCTTGCCTGTATGTTCTGTTTTATGCACAATATTTTCCTGCCAGAATCCCATATGCATCACACATTCTTCCGCTTTTACACCACGGAAACCAACCCACATATAATTCCATGCTTCATCACTTACACATTCCACCCATACTTCCATTTTCGGAAATATCAACAGCAAATCGTTTTCCTGTACATAGTATTTCTTCCCGTTTACAGCAATTACACCTGCCCCGTTTTGTATTGCCACAAGCGTATAGGTATCTCGTTTTCTCGGAACACGTTCATTTTTTACATCATACTTTTCATACCCGCAGTCAGCAAAGGAGAGTTCAGCAGACTCATGCGCTATATATTGCAAATTTTTAATTTTATCAAAATTTGTAGATACTACCTGCCGTTTCACTACACCCTCCTGCTGCCATACGTCATTTTTTTATTGTAACTATTTTACTTCTTTCAAAACATAAATCAATGAGCTGTAATCGCCGCCTCTGATTGTAAGGCATAATCTGTCAATTACAATACCGGCATTCATCAATTCATCACCATATGCCTGATATGTTTTTGTATTTTCGCCATCTGCTTTAATACCATAAATGATAGTTAAAACCGGATCAAGTGCTGCTAATGAAGAATAGTCAACAGACACTTCATATAACTTATCCGGATCAAGACCTGTCAGTCTTAAGCGCAGCCATTGTGCATTTACTTTATTACGACTCTGATAGAAACCAACTAACGCTTCCGATTTATCCGGTGCTACTACCATCCATGATGTCTCATTTCCTTCAAATGGACTTAATAAACGATAGAAATCACCATCTACCTGAATGAGCTGTCTATACTGCTTCATAAATGCAATCTGTTTCTTTACACGCTCTACTTCTTTTTCACTAAGAAGGTTCAAATCTAATTCATATCCAAAAGTACCGAAATATGCTACGTCCGCACGTGTATCAATTGGAGTAATACGGTTCAGCTGATGATTTGGTACGGCTGAAACGTGAGAACCCATACTTACGATTGGATATACCATAGAAGTACCATACTGAATCTTTAATCTTTCATTTGCATCTGTGTCATCGCTTGTCCATGCCTGTGGTGCAAAATACAGCATAGCCGGATCAAATCTTGCTCCGCCGCTTGCACAGGATTCAAATAAAATATGTGGAAATTCTGAGGTCAGACGATTATATAAATCATATACACCTAAAATGTATTTATGCATCATCTTGCCCTGATCCGCCGGAGCTCCAACTCTGCTGAATGGCTCTGACATGTAACGGTTCATATCCCATTTAATATAAGAAATCTTTGACTCTCTTAAAATCTTTGATACCATTTCATAGATACAGTCTACTACTTCTTTTCTTGAGAAATCGAGAACATGCTGATGTCTTGCATGGCTTTCAAAACGTCCCGGAACACCAATTACATAATCCGGATGAGCGCGGTAAAGATCACTATCCTTATTTACCATCTCAAGCTCGAACCAGAGACCGAATTTTATTCCCATCGCTTCTACTTTTTCAGAAAGTCCGCTGATACCATTTGGCAGTTTCTCAAGGTTCGCATACCAGTCACCAAGTCCTCTGTAGTCATCATTTCTTGCGCCAAACCAGCCATCATCTAATACGAATAATTCAACACCTGTCTCTTTTGCTTTCTTTGCAATCTGTAAAATCTTTTCTTCATTGAAATCAAAGTATGTAGCTTCCCAGTTATTTAAAAGGATTGGTCTTACTTTATCTCTGTACTGTCCTCTTGTCAGACGGGAACGATATAATTTATGATAAGTCTGACTCATTTTATTAAGGCCCTTATCACTGTATACCATAACAACTTCCGGTGTCTGGAATTCTTCGCCCTGATTTAATTCCCAAGCAAAGTTTTCAGGATTAATACCCATCATAACACGGGTAAGATCATGTGTAGAAACTTCTACCTGTGCAAGGAAGTTGCCGCTGTAAACAAAGCTGAAACCAAAAACCTCACCCTGATCTTCTGTAGCATTTGGACGTTTTAAAGCAAGGAATGGGTTATGTTCTGCACTGCTGGCTGTACCGGCAATTGCCTGAACAGACTGAATACCCATTTCGAGTTTTCTTGTCTTCACATAACGTTCTCTTGACCATGCACCGGATAAATGAACCATTTCGTAATCGCTGTCTACAAACTCTACGCTGGCACTTAAGGCACGATCAAGTACAATCTTTTCTTCTCCTTTATGTACAAAACGAACATTTCTTGTGATAACCGGATATGCTTTGTAAATGGTATAAGAAAGTACCATATCTGTATTAATTAATGCATCATGTAAAGTTACTTCCAATGTCTCTGCTTCATCGTCAGAATCTACATAAGTTGCCGGTAATGGAGCAAGCAGCTTCTTTCCTGCAAAAATCTCATGAGAAACATATTTAAAATCTACGATTCTGCTTCCATTTTCCTGAATGACTGTAAGTGCCGGACTTCTATAGTCACCAGTTCCATAAACAGGATATTCCTGTTTTGTATGATGCATTGCCAAAATTCCCGGTTCCGGAATACAGAAAGAAGACATAGAGCGATATGCTTCCTCATGAAGATATGTAAAATCTTCCTTATCATGAACTTTTTTTCCGTAATACAGATTTTCAAGCTGTCCATTTTCCATGATTCTCATAATATAACTTACTTCGTCGTTATAAATATGAAATACCTTTGTTTGTTCGTGAAATAAAATTGCCATACCTTTCTCCTTCGTTACTGTTCACTTCGTTTTCAAAGCTCTCTGAACAGTAACTCTCCTTTTATTTTTTTATAAATAAAGGCCAGCGAAAACGCCAGCCTTTATGATAAAACGCTCTACGCGTTTTTATTCTTCATTAAATATAATATGTAATTACAGTTTACCACCACTTGTTGCAATACCTTCAACGAACTGCTTCTGGAAGATTACATAGATAATAATCATTGGAAGACAAGCAATCAAAGATGCTGCCATTAATTCTGCATAGTTTGGACTATACATACCCATTAATTTTGAAAGTGCAGTAGAAAGAACCATCATTTCGTTCTTTGAACCAACGATCATTGGCCACATCAAATCCTTGAACGCGAATACCGCTGTAAAGATACCAAGTGAAATCATACTTGAACGTGTAAGTGGAAGCATGATAAACAGGAATGTCTGTCCGATATTACATCCATCCAGACGAGCTGCTTCTTCCAAGTCTTTCGGAAGTCCCATATACGCTGTTTTTAAAAGGAATGTACCAAACGCTGTTACCAAACCCGGGAATACAAGTGCGAACATTGTATTCAACTGTCCCATTTTACTTAACATTAAGTACTGTGGGATAATGAAGATCTGAGATGGAACCATCATCTGGAACATAACCAATGAGAATAAGAAATTTTTACCTTTAAAATTCAAACGTCCAAATGCATAACCTGCCATTGTAGCTGTTAAACATGCACAAACAACACGCCAGAAGATTAAAAGTAATGTATTCTTATAAAGTAAAACAAAATCAAGCTTTTCAAAAATTGCTGTATAGGCATCCGTTCTCCACACAGAAGGGAAGATAACAAATGGATCTACCTGTGTTGTTTCAGCAACTGATTTGAATGATGTTAAAATCATCCATACAAATGGAACCAGCATTACAATTGACATTAAAATCAAAATCGCATGCACTAAAATCGCAACGGCTTTCTGCTTTTTTTCCATAGCACCCATAATATTGCTCCTCCTTTCCTTTAGTTATAGAATACCCATTTTTTCTGACCGATTGTCTGGAATACTGTAAGAATCATAATTACAATTAACAGAACTACAACGATTGTAGAACCGTATCCGAGATTCATCTGGTCAAATGAATAGTTATAGAATAAGTATACTAATGACTGTACACTTTCGAACGCCGGGTTACTCTTTTCGATAACCATGAAGATTAAATCGAATACCTGCATTGCACTGATTACACGTGTTACAACTACGAAGAAAATAGTTGGTGAAAGCAATGGTAATGTAATATTAAAGAATGCATTGATACCTGTTGCACCGTCAATTTCTGCTGCTTCATAATAGTCACGTGGAATTTCCTGTAAACCGGACAGGAATAATACCATGTTATAACCAAGAACGGACCAAATACCAATAATTGCAATAGAGATAATTGCGATCTTTGGATTAGAAACCCACTGAATTTTGGTTCCAAAAATATGGTTTAATAAACCGAACTCTGCGTTAAATAACCATCTCCATACCATGGCAACAGCTGCAGGAGCACAAACCATTGGAAGGAAGATAACGGTTCTATAAAAAGAGCGGCCTTTCATCTTACGATTCAAAAGTACTGCAAGTACAAGTGCAATCGCAATAGAAATCGGTACCTCTAAGAGTGCGTATTTGATTGTGTTTCCTAATGCCTGCCATACTTCACCGTCTGCGAATACTTTCTGATAGTTTTCTAAACCTACGAAAACATTGCCTCTTCCGAAGTCACCGGTCTTGAAGAAACTCTGATAAATAGTACTAAAAATAGGATAAATATTAAGTACGATCAGACCAAACATTGTCGGGAATACAAACAGCCAGCCCCACAAGGTCTCGTCACGTTCGGCCTTAGTCATCTTTGCTTTTGGTTTCGTATTTGCCACTTTCGTGATCCCCCTTTTGGAATATACAGGCAGATTCAAAAGAACCTGCCTGCACAAAACTAATTATAAAATTATCTAACGAAACTTATTCTTATTCATTTGCAAGAACTTCGTTCATAACTTTAGCTGCTGCTAAACAGCCTTCTTCCATAGTCTGCTGACCTTCCCAAACTTTCTTGAATTCTTTATCCATAGCATCATCCCATGTGATAGTGTTTCTTGAGTGTGGCATGATGTACATGTTTTCCCACATATTCAAGTAAGCCTGTAAATTGAAGTTAGGAGCTGCATTGATCCATGTATCAGATGTTCCGTTGAAAGCTGACATTGTAACACCAAGTTCTGCCTGTTTCATCTGAGCTTCTTCTGAACCTAAGTACTCGATTAACTGCCAAGCTTCTTCCGGCATATCTGTGTTAGCTGCTGCTGCCCATCCTAAACCGTTGTAAATACAAGCTCTCTCGCCTGTTACAGAACTCTTTGGAAGTTCTACACAGTCACAGTTTTCTACTACATAGTCATTAGCCTTTAAGCCTGCTAACATCCAAGAACCCATTGTAGACATAGCAAGTTTACCTGAGCTGAATAATACGTCTTTTGCATTTTCAGAGATAACAGCCTGTGAAGGCATTGCACCTGATTTAAGAAGGCTGTCTAATAAATTCATAGCCTGGATTGTTTCTGGCTTATCGAAACCTGACTGTAATGGTTCATAATCGATCATAGATCCGCCGTAAGAGTAAATCCAGTTCGCATAACCTTCCTGATAGTCATCAGAAGACATTGCAAAACCATACTGTGTTGTTTCACCGTTTTCGTTAACGATTGTAAGAGCTTTTGCAGCTTCACATAAATCTTCCCATGTCCAGTCAGCTGTAGGATAATCTAAGCCTGCTGCATCAAACATAGTCTTGTTGTACCAAAGAGCGATTGTATCAACGTCTTTTGGAACTGCATAATTCTTGCCGTCAAGAGAATATAAATCCCAAATATCTGCCGGATAATTTTCTGTATTAATTACTTCACTTGCTGCGATCTTATCTGTCAAGTCAAGAAGCATGTCGTTAGACATATAACGAACAGATTCATTTGCATGCATCCAGAATACGTCTGGAAGCTCGCCGCCCTGTGCTGCTGCTGCTAACATTGTCCAGTAATCATTCCATGTTACTACGTTGATATCTGTTTCGATACCTGTCTGTGCTGTAAAGTCAGCAAGAATTTCTTTAATACCTGGTTCCTGATTAGAATCCCAAATACCTACAGTAAGAACTTTACCTGTGCTGCTGCCTGCACTTTCTGTTCCTGCTGCATCGTTTCCGCTTGTGCTGCTGTCGCCGCCGCCACAAGCTGCAAGTGATAATGTCATTACACCTGCGAGTACTGCTGCTACTAATCTTTTAAATTTCATACTCTTCCTCCTATGAGTTTTTTATTTGTCAGGCTTTTCTCGTCTAAGCACTAACCGATGAAAATATTATACAATATATGATTTTTTTATAAAATAGTCATTTGTTTCCTACATATGGAAAAATGTTGTTTTTTCGTCATTTTGCATTCAAAACAATTTTACACTTTTCTTTTTTTGGTGCTTTTGACGTTTGTGTTTCCGAAACCTTTGTCACTTTAACCAGTTTTTTATCGTTTTTTTTATTTTTAATACAAATTTTATGACTGGAAGGCTTTGCTTTTTCCATGTACTCATGTTAGAATAGTTAAATCTTAGACATTTCGAAAGGAACATTATAATATGAACGGTTTTTTTAACGAAAATAATTTTCTTAACGTCGCACTGTTAAAGATATGGGACATTGTTCTTGCCAATCTGCTGTTTATTTTATGCAGTATTCCTTTAGTAACAATCGGGCCTTCTTTCACGGCTTTATACCACTGTACGCTGCGTATGGTAAAAGGGAATAATGCAGGAACCTTAAAAACCTTCTTCCGTGCTTTTAAACAAAACTTTAAACAATCAATTATTGTATGGCTGGTTACAGTTCTTTGTGCATTTATGTTATACAATAACTTTTATTTTTTAAAAGAACAAAGCGGTATTTTTTCACAGGTCTTTCTTTCCCTGACCTTCGCAATGGCTTTGCTTTTAATCATTATCAATATTTGCATCTATCCTGTCATTGCAGCATTTGAAGGTACTCTGATTATGCAGCTAAAAAATACTTTTATTTTTATATCCATGAATTTTGTTAAAGTAATTTTTATCTTTATTTTATGGACCCTTCCACTGGCAATGACCTTTGTTGATACCGGTTTACAGCCTTTGTATGTATTCTGCTGGTTCTTCTTTTTATTTAGTCTGCTTGCTTATCTTTCTTCTGTCATGTTTTATAAAATGTTCAGACCATACTTAGAGCCGGATGATGGAACCGACATTCCAAAATATATTGACGATGATGACGGTGCATATTTGCCGTAACTATGATTCTCATATTATAACTGTTTCATAGTTTGGAACAATTTACATAAGTACGAAAAGAGGAAGTTCTCAAGTGTGCGGATTTCCTCTTTTTTACTAACATCTTCACTTAAAGTAAGAATATTTTTTTACATTTTATTTTCTTATCAAATGAATTATAACAGAATCTCCATCTTTATAAGTGCGAGTCAAATTCAATCCCGCATTCATCAACGTATTTCCATAGTATTCTTTTCCTGTTTCTTCATCTATATAGACTGCATTTGGATCTAATCCGCGCAGTTTCAGGAAATATACCGGATGAATCGATGTTCGAATCACCACAAAAGTCACCAGCACTTCTGCCTGTTCTTCTGATACATACATCCATGCTGCACATTTTCCACACTTACCGTTTACAGTATCTGTCGGAAGTATCAGACGGTACAATTCACCACAATTGATCAATTCATAATAACGATGGTAATCTTCTACCTGATTCTTTATCATCTCCTTCTCTTCGTCTGTCAGAATGGTCAAATCCAGCTCGTAGCCAAATGCTCCGCCCATTGCAATATGCCCTCTTGCTTCGAAAGACGTTTCTCTGCCTGTCTGATGGTTCGGAGATGCCGATACGTGACAACTCATAGAGGATGCCGGATAAACCATCGAAGTTCCAAGCTGAATATCAAGACGCTCCATAGCATCGGTATCATCACTGGTCCAGTACTGAGGCGAATAATAAAGCATCGCCGGATCAAAACGTCCGCCGCCGCTCGAACAGCCCTCTAAAAGCACATGCGGAAAAGCTGTGGTAAGACGTTCCAGCAAATCATATAGTCCAAGCACATATCTATGGAAAATTTCCTGTCTCCTATGCGGCGGCAGAAATGCACTGCCGACTTCAGTCAGATTACGGTTAAAATCCCATTTAATATATTCTATATTTGCAGAAGTTAAAGTATCAGATATTACCTGAAACAGATAGTCTCTTACATCTTCTCTGGTCATGTCAATGATATATTGATTGCGCGCAAGCGATTTATCTCTGCCCTCTATCTGCATACACCACTCCGGATGCTCAGTAAATAATTTACTTTTCGGTGAAATTGCTTCCGGTTCAAACCAGATACCAAATTTTAAGCCAAGTTCATTTACCTGTTCCACCAGCCCCTTGAGACCACATTTTATTTTTTCTTCATTTACATACCAGTCTCCCAGCGAGCTTGTACCGTCGTTTCGTTCTCCAAACCAGCCGTCATCCATAACAAGCATTTCAATTCCACAGTCTGCTGCAATCTTTGCAAGTTCGAGCAGTTTTTCATCGGTAAAATCAAAATACGTTGCTTCCCAGTTATTTACCAGAATTGGACGTTTTTTATTCTTCCATTCACCGCGGCACAAATGTGTACGATACAATTTATGATAAACACGGGACATTTTTCCAAGTCCCTCGCCTGAAATTGCAATGACTGCCTCCGGTGTCACAAAGGATTCCCCATACTCTAAACGCCATGTAAAATCAAGCGGATTGATTCCTGCTATCAGTCGGGTCATACCAAACGGATCGACGTCACAGGTAATGTCAAAATTACCGGAATATACCAAGGACATACCGATTGCCATACCATTTTCTTCTGTTGTTTCTTTTGTAACCAATGCTGCAAACGGATTGTGATAATGGCTGGAAGCACCTCTCGTACTCGAAACAGACATACTTCCATGCATAAGCGGAACGCGCTCTATCGCACGTTCACGTCCCCATGTTCCCCAAAGGTGTAAAAGTTCTGCCTGCGGCTCGATATTTGCAAAGTCAAGACAGGCACTGTAAGCCCTCACAACATCGACCGGCTGTTTTGTTTTCATTGTATTTTTAATTGCCATGCAGCGGCAGATAACCGGAAAATCCCGCATTGCAGTATAATACAGCTGAAAAGTCACATCCGTTGCCAAATCCTTACATGTGACAATTAACGTATCTGCTTCGTCTTCATCCGCATATACAGCAGGCTGCATATCTACTTTTGGCTTTCCCTTTACAATCTCATGTGAGACATAGCGCACTTCTGTAGCAGTCGTTCCTGAAAATGCATTATTAAACTCTGCCGGACGAACCGCAGCTGCTGATGGACGATAGTCTCCGGTTCCATTTGCAGGACATTCAAATGGCGCGATATCACAGGAAAACCAGCTTTCTTCTACGTCCGCCGGATGCGGCACAGTTGAATCGTGATTCACCTGTACCATTAAATATTCTACATCATCATCCAAAACTTGCGGTCCGCAGTAATGATGAATCAAAAAACCATGAAATACAGAAAAAATATAAGATGCATCTCCTGCTGTCAGATGAAAGCCCATCTCTCCACGTTCTGTAAGAAATTCTTTTATCATAGTCATTTTCCTCTTTCTTGTAATGATTCAATCGCTCTGTGTACAAAAAACACAGAGCGCGAAAAGTGTTCCTTATGATAATGGAATGCTAATATTATACAACTCTTGATTGCTTTCGATTATGCTGCCCTCTTCCTCATACCAGCCATATTTGATGACTGACTCACCTTCCTGCCAGATTTCCGGACAGTCATTTTCCTGCCAGTCTACTGGTACTTTATGATTCGTCTGTGTGGAAGCTTTTAACATAATCTGATGAAGTTCTTCTTTTTCTTCTTCATTTAAAACGCCTGGTTTTGCAGATACAAATAATGGTGTTCCGCTTTCTGCCAAAACATCTGCCCACTGTCTGTTCCATTTCCAGTCAATCGGTCCAAGAATACCTACGCAGTCTGCATCCACATCATAGAAGGTACGATGGTGCGGCAGACGGAATGCAAGTGTATTTACACCCATTCTTCTTGTACGAGCCCAGGTCTTTCCACTGGTATCATCACCGGTACGATTTAAGTGCATAAGTCCCGCACCCAAATGACCGATTGTATTACATCCAATAATCAGGACATTATATTCCTTTGCAACTTCATAAATGGCACTGTAAAACATCTTTACAACTTCTGCACTTGTTTTGGAACGGTCATAAAAATTCCATCCGTCCACTGTTACAAACGGATTCATTTCCATTCCCCATTTTCCGAATAAATCAAAGGTAGAGAAATCATGTTTGATTAACTCATAGCCCCATTCGCAGATTCTTTTTACATCTTCTTTTATGTAAGCCAATGCATCAGGATGAGATGGGTCCAGACAGCCATTGTGGGAAATTCGCCATTCATCCGGAATCACTTCGTCTACATTTAAAAGATAACGCATCCAGATTCCGGTACGGACTCCTTTGTCTTTTAATTTCTGTGCAAGTGCTGCCATATCCGGAAACTTTTCATTTCCTTTTTTCCATGGTCCGCCGATATATTCCGGTTTTCGAAGCTCCTGCCAGCAGTCATCGATTACCATAAACGGTCTATTCTCTGCTCCCTCCGTAATACTTACTACATAATCGGTATCTGCTAAAATTTCTTCTTCGGTGCTTTCCCCATATGCATAATACCAGTTATTGCTTCCGTAAACAGGAAACTCCGGGAAAATCGGATCAGTACACATCACGCGGCAGAATTCCTGCGCTGCTTCAAACGAGGATATCTCTTCCGCTTCCATCGCAACAATTTCTGCTGCAAGAATTTCTCTTCCCTGTAAAATAACACCATTACCGCCGCAGCGTACATCCATAACAAGTGTAATTCCTACCGGGTCCATATACCAGAAGCACATTGCAGATGGTCTTACTTTTACACCATAACAGCTTTCTTTTTCTTCTGTTGAAACCTGGAAATACCATGGCATCGGACGCCCGCCGCGTAAGCTCTTCCATTCCATCAGACCATAGCCTCTTTCCCACTCATCTCCGAGAATCAGTGCTTTTGCAGGTACTTCTTTTTTCCAGCGCAGAACAATTGTCTTTACTGCTGAGTTTTCTGCCTTTACATAAACATTTGTCTGTTCTTCTCTCTCTTCCATTTTTACAAGAACATCATCCAGTACTGCCTGTCCGTTTTCCGGAACCATTACTGCTTTCTTTTCTTCTGTACAGATTGTAATAAAATCCGGTACCCCTAATACAATTCTTTTTTTCATTTCTCTTCTCCTAAACTATATTTATTTACATCGTTACTCTCTGTGCTTTTTTCTCCCATGTATTTGAATGGTATCTGATTCCTCCAAGCAAAGCTGCTGCCACCCAGGTAATCGGAGATACAAACCAAAGTCCGATATATCCCACAATTGCAGGAAGGAATAACGCCAATCCAATACGTGTTATAACTTCGCTCACACCCATCAGTACGGTAAAAAGTACATCTCCTGCAGACCGCAGAAAATTTTGGAAAATCACAAGAATTCCTCCTGCAAGGAAAAAGCATGAGAAAATCTGCATATATTCCACACCAAGCCGAATGGCTTCTTCTGTATCCGTAAAAGCCCCCATAATCTGTGGCGCAAAAACAAATACCAACACCCCATAAATGCCGCACGCGATCAAGTCTAATAAATATGCACTTCGAATCCCTTTTCTAACTCGCTGCATATCACCGGCACCTACATTCTGTCCCGTAAATGTTGCCACTGCACTTCCAATTGCATCTACCAGCTGCCAGCCGACGCCTTCAACTTTCAAGCAAACACCATAAGCAACAATCATTGCCGTACCATATGTATTCACAACTGCCTGCAAGGTCATATCTGAAATAGAGATAATGCTCATCTGAAGACTGGCCGGAATACCATAACGCAGAATTTCTTTCAGCAAATCCGGATTTGGTTTCCATTCCTCCCGCTTCAAACGAATAAACGGTAAAATCTTATATGCATATGCAAGACATAAGATACCGGAAATCAACTGTGCAAGTACGGTTGCAAGAGCTGCTCCGGCAGCTCCAAGCGGAATCCACGCTACAAATGCAATATCCAAAACAATATTTAACACACTTGATACAATCAAAAATATCAAAGGCACGACTGTGTTTCCTACGGCACGAAGTACTGCTGCACTGAAATTGTACAACATTGTTCCGCAGCATCCGGCATAAATCACTTTTAAATACTGAGATGCCGGCAAAAGCAATTCATCCGATGTCTGCATCAAACGAAGTACCGGTTCTGTTGTCAGAATACCCCCCACTGTAAGTATTACAGTAACACCTGCTGCGATGCATACTCCCGCTGCAAAGGAATGTCGGATTTCATCCTGCCGGTTTGCTCCATAAAATTGTGAAATGATAACACTTACACCAGTTGTTACCCCCGCATTGATGGCCATCATTAAAAACATAACCGTTCCTGCAATACTAACAGCCGCTAATGCTTCATCTCCAAGATAATGTCCTACAATATACGCATCTGCAAAATTATAAATTCGCTGAAACAGCATCCCAAATAAAACCGGTATTGCAAATTTCGTCATCTGCGACAACACAGGACCTTTTGTCATATCCATTTCTTTTTTGCTGCTCATAATAACCCTCTAAATTGCTTTTTTCAAATAAATCTGGATTGCCTGATATTCGTCTGACAGCATTGGAAGCGGCAGACCTACATGCATCAATGCAGAACCAAAATATTCTTTTCCAGTCTGTTCATCCACATAAACTGCTTTCTCATCCAGTCCTTTCAACTTCACATAATTAACCGGCGGATTGCCCTCTGTATCTAAGGTCACCACAGAGAGAAGTGCTTCGTCTTTTTCTTCTGTCACAAACTGCCATGCCGCAAATTCCGTTTTTTCCATTGGATTTGTAAGACGGTAATAATTTCCGTTATGAATGACATTCCAATACTTTTTGCAATCCTTAATCTGCTGGCGTACCAGTTCTTTTTCTTCCTCCGTAATCAGATTCAAATCCAGCTCGTAACCAAAGGAACCCGCCATCGCTACAACTGCGCGTGTTGTGATGTTCGTTGTTCTTCCGGTCTGATGATTTGGACATGCTGATACGTGGGAACCATTTGCCGAAATCGGATAGCCAAAAGAAGTTCCGTACTGAATCTTGATACGATTAATCGCATCTGTATTATCGCTGCCCCAAATCTGCGGTGTATAATACAGCATACCCGCATCAAATCTTCCCGGACCTCCACAGCATCCCTCAATTAAGATATTTGGAAATCTTTCATGCAGTCTTTCAATAAAATCATACACTCCTAATACATATTCGTATAAAATTTTTCCCTGATTCTGTTCCCCCTCTGTCTGGGTATAAATATCAGTCATGGAACGATTCATGTCCATTTTTATGTATTCAATATTTGCACTTGCAATCACCGCAGAAATTTTTTCAAAAATGTAATCTACGATTTCTTTTCTGGAATAGTCTAATACCAGCTGATATCTGCTTCTTACCGGCTTTCTTCCAGGTATGGTAAATGCCCAGTCCGGATGCTCACGGTACAAATCACTTTCTTCTGAAATCATTTCCGGCTCGATCCAAAGTCCAAACTTCATACCGGTCTTATTAATTTCTTCTACCACACTTGCAAGTGTTCCGCCCATTTTTTCCTCATTGACATACCAGTCACCAAGCGCTCTGTAATCATCGAAACGGTTGCCAAACCAGCCATCATCCAGTACAAACATTTCTACGCCAAGCTCTGCTGCCTGCTTTGCAATAGCAATGAGCTTTTCTCCTGTAAAATCACAGTAAGTTGCTTCCCAGTTGTTAATCAAAATCGGTCTGCGGATATCACGGTATGGTCCTCTGCATACATGCCTGCGGATTAATTTATGATAATTCATAGACAATGCTGCAAGTCCTTCTGCACAGGAAAGTGCCACTTCCGGCGCATAAAAAACTTCTCCCGGCTCTAAAGGATATTCAAACATATCATCTCCAATACCCATAGCCATTCTGACAGACTTATACTGTTCTCTCTCTACTTCACAGCGGAAATTGCCGCTATATAGCAATGACATACCATAACACATTCCAAAATCTTCAGTTGCATCCTTTTCTGCTAAAATTACAAATGGTCTGTGCACATGACTGGAAATTCCTCTTCTGCTTCCAAAAGACTGATTTCCCATCATAACCGGTACACGCTCCAGATTATTTTCCATCGCATATCTGCCCTGCAAATGCAGCATATCATATTCTCCAGACAAAAAATCCAGTGCCGCACTTGCTGCTTTTGTAATGGTTACTTTGTTCTTTCCGGCATTTCTTACCTTTACGGATCTTGTAATTACATCCAGTTTTTCCAAAACACCATAGTAAAGTTCTACTTCTACTCCTGTTAATTCGTCTCTTGTTATAATTTTAACACTCTCAGCTTCTTCTTCCTGCGCATAAACAGCCGGAAGCTTTGGAATGCTGTATTTTCCTTTTTCAATGATACAATCTACAAAACGCAGATCACACGCATATACGCCTTTGTGGTCTTTCATTTGAAAAGCCGGTGAACGATAGTCACCATTTCCATAACATGGATACTCCATTGGCAAAACGTCCATAGAAACAGTTCTGTCTTTTCCGGCTTCGTATGGATTTCCAGAGCCCCCTCTGTCATAGTATGTCAGAAAATAACTCAAATCGCCTTCTGCACGTTTTCCATAATATACATGGTATACATGTCCATATTCACCTACTTTTACCTGATAGGTTGTGTTTTTTGTCTGTAATGTAATAAGACCTTTTTCTTTTTGAAATATGGCTGCCATTTGCTTCTCCTTTGCTGTCGTTTACTTTGTAAAAACATTAGCACTATTATAACATTTTGTACAATGAATTACTATATTCTGTTTCCTTTGAAACCTGTAAGAAGCACTTTTTCTCCATCATCTTTTCCACTCGTTTCAGGTTCTCATCGGAATGCTCCACTTCTCTTGAAAAGCGATATACTAAATCCGTCATTTCCTCTAAATCAATGCTTTTTCCATTTTTGATCCACTTTGCCATCCAAAGTTCCCGAATCATCCATGTACAGTACACTGCCATCTGTACCTTTGCATAAAGCTCTCCATCATAGACAGCTCCCGGAAAATAGGTAAATAAAAAGTATACTAGCAGCTGTTCTAAGTGAATGTCCATATCCGTGTTTTCAAGCATCCATTCTTGAAACACTTTTACTTTTGCCTGATAATCTTTTTCCCCGGTTGAATATAAGGTTACTTCTGTTTCCTGTAGCAGCATATCCCATTCTTCCCGCAGCAGTTCTAATTCGTACTGCTTGTCAAACATCTCTCTGGTCATTGCCACGAATCCTTTTCCGTATCTTTTATTTCCTGTTTCATACGGACTTTTCCAGTTTACGCCCTGCTTTAACTGCTCTATATAATTTTCTGCCCGAAGCTTTGCCTTCTCACCTGCATATTTCTCTATTACAGAAAAGCAGTCAAACATTTCCTGCCGATTTATCCTTCCCTGCATATCATGTGCCATTCCAAGCACCAATACTACCCTATTTCGAATCGGCAGATTCCGGTTCTGCAAAATTCCAATCATAGCTTTTCTGGCATCTTCCAAAATAGAAAAGAAAAATGGATCAAAATCCTCATATTCTTCTTCGCCTTCTTTTTCATAAGATAAAAAATTAACCGGCTTTTTTCGTTCCATTAAAATTCTTGCCACCTCAGGGCATGAAATCGACAATGTAATTTCACGCACTCCCTCAAATTCTTCGATATGTCTTGGATACTGCTTACAGGTTTTGCACAAACTCTTTTCTCCACAGGCTGTATACAAATCACATAAATTCTGTTCATTTAAAAATGCACATCTCTTCTCTTCATCTTGATGAAACACACTTTGTTTCCAGTCGATTGACCGGCGTAATCTTGGCATAAAACTGCCGCGTACTTTTTTATATTTTTCCAACGATTTCTCATCAATTACAATCTGCCAGCCTGCGCAGCAGGTATCTTCACACTTATCCGCAATACAGCGGAATTCTTTATAGTAATCCGGTATGGTGTATATCATAATTTTTCCTTTCTTTGCAGTACGCACGAGCGAGCCTGCGGCTCATTGCTTTCGTGGATATTATACCATGTATTCAGTAAAACTTAAGAATTTTTCATTCTTTCTTAATTGTCTTTTATTTGACATTTTACTAATATTACTTATTGTCAAAATAAAAGTTTTGGCATTTTATACTTTAAAGACAATTATAAAATTGTGAAAGGAGCAGCTATGTTATATACATACTCTGAACTTTTATGGCTGTTTTTTCTCTATTCCTTTTTCGGATGGATTTTAGAAACCGTAACAGCCGCTGTGAAAAGCAAACGTTTCGTCAACCGGGGACTTGTAAATCTTCCTTTTTGTATCCTTTACGGCTGTGCCGCTGTATTTATTACGGTATTTGCTGCGGAACTGAATGGCATCTGGCTCTACATCGGTTCTGTCATTTTAGCAACCGTATTTGAATGGAGTGCGGGCCATTTAATCGAAAAAATTTATCATGAAAAATGGTGGGATTATTCTGATATTCGCTGGAATTTAGATGGATATATCTGTCTGCCGATATCTGCCTTTTGGGGTGCGCTGGCATTCATTATGATGAATTGGGGAAATCACTTTTCCCTAAAACTATTCCATTTATTGCCGCAGACAGCGGGATACACTATTTTATTAATTCTTAGTATTTTTCTTTTTTTGGATATTATCGCTACCATGATTATTTTAAGCGGCAGAAGTCAGGATATCTCACGCTGGATTACCCTAGACACATGGCTTTCAAAACCAGCGCTTAGGCTTGGCAAAAATATTTATAAACGTGTAAATAATCGTATCACTCATGCTTATCCGGATGCCAAAAAAACATCCGCTGCTGTATCCACAACTGTATTTGCAGAAGGATGTAATTTCCACAAGCTAGTGTGGCTTTTTATAATAGGTGCTTTCTTAGGAGATATCACGGAAACCATCTACTGCCGTATTACTGCTGGTGTATGGATGAGCCGCAGCAGCGTTGTCTGGGGACCATTTAGCATTGTCTGGGGATTAGCGATTGCCGGTGCTACCGCCTTTTTACACCGTTATCGGGACAAATCAGACGGCTTCCTGTTTCTTTTCGGAACTTTTCTGGGCGGTGCCTATGAATATGTATGCAGTGTATTTACAGAAATTGTTTTTGGAAAAGTATTTTGGGATTACAGTACCTATCCTTTAAATTTAGGCGGTCGCATTAACCTCTTATACTGCTTTTTTTGGGGAATTGCAGCTGTCATCTGGATGAAATATCTATACCCAAAAATTTCCGGACTTATTGAAAAAGTTCCAATGAAGCCCGGAAAAATCATTACCTGGATATTAACTGTTTTTATGTGCTGCAACATGGCAGTTTCGAGTCTTGCTCTTATCCGCAGTACAGAACGCGCGAACAACATCCCTGCTGAATCCCCATGGCAGAAGCTCATGGATGAACATTACGATGACGAAACATTAAAACGCATTTATCCAAATGCATTATCTACAAATGAATCGTAACTGTTCCACTCCTTCACTGTTGCAATCAATCTTTCATTTTGCAGACTGCGTCAGCTAAAGCATTCATGCTGACAAGGTCTGCATTTTTCATTGCAGAACGAATGGTTACCATCGGTTCTGCTGCTTCTATATTTTTCATCGTACTTACAATTTCTTTCATGGTACGTCCTGCAGACGGTGACCAGGTTCCGTTTTCAATAAATCCGACTTTTCGCTTCTGATAGTTTTTGCCCTGCAAAAGTAAAAGAAACTCTCTCATTTTCGGAAATACCCCTCCATCATAGCTGGCAGCAGCAAGTACCATTCTATCATATCGGAAAGCATCTTCTACCACATCTGCAATATCCGTTCTCGCCAAATCACGAACTTCTGCTGTTTCTCCCCGCTCTCTTACCATTTGAGCAAACTGCTCCGCTGCCTCGGCTGTATTTCCATGAATCGATGCATAAACAATCAATACCCCGGCATCTTCTGCTTCATAGCTGCTCCAGATTTCGTATAATCTGATATACTTATTCAAATCTTCTTTGAGTATCGGGCCATGAAGCGGGCAAATCATTTTTAATGTAAGCGATGCTGCTTTTTTCAATAAAGCCTGTACTGCTAAGCCATATTTTCCTACAATATTAAAATAATAACGACGTGCTTCACAGTCCCATTCCTCTTCTTTTGTCTCTGCGAGCGCGCCGAATTTTCCAAAAGCATCTGCCGAAAATAATATTTTTTCTTTCTTTTCATAAGACACCATTACCTCCGGCCAATGCACCATCGGTGCCATATAAAAGGTCAGTTGATGTTCTCCTAAATCCAGCACATCCCCTTCTTTTACAATCAATGTATTTTTCACAAGATCCATTTCCAAAAACTGTGATAAAAATAAAAATGTCTTCTGATTTCCTACCAGTGTTATTTCAGGGAATAACTCCAATACCCGTTTCACACTTCCTGCATGATCCGGTTCCACATGATGCAGAATCAAATAATCCACCGTTCTTCCCTCTAATTCCTTTAATAGCTTTTCTTCCCATTCCAGCATTTTCTTTTTATCCACGGTATCCAGCAATGCCGTCTTTTTATCCACAATTAAATAAGAATTATAAGACACTCCGTCCGGGACCGTATATAAACCTTCAAATAAGTCTAAATCCAAATCATCCACACCAATATATTTTATCTTTTCTGTTATTTCTACCTGCATAGCACACTCCTTTATTTGTATTTATTACTATTTTTTAGCAAAAAAATTCTTTTCCATCTTCTCACAGCTCTATCAGCAAGTCAATCCGTCTTCCCATGGGGATTGCTGGAAGGGTTTCTATTTATTTCCATATATCTTTTGTTTTATGTATCTAGTTGAAAGCCGCCTTGTTTTCCGCTATAATTTGGATATCAAAAATCAAGGAGTGATCTTATATGAGCACAAAACGAATTTCTTATATAGATATGGCAAAAGGAATTGGCATCATTTTAGTTGTATTCGGACATTTCGGATTTGCCTCCGAGTCCCTGCTTACCTGGATCATGTCTTTTCATATGCCATTATTTTTTATTCTGTCCGGCATGCTGCTATCACATACCAATGCTGACAGACATAGTATGTCCGTATTTCTACAAAAGAAAGCAAAAAATATCCTGATTCCTTATTTTTCCTTTAGTATTTTAAGTATTCTCTTTTCAGGAATTTTAGAATTTTATTCCTTTAAAACGTATCTTCCGGATGCATTGATCCAAACCTTCTTTTTTTATGGAATCTCTGTTTTATGGTTTCTTCCAGCCTTGTTTTTTGGCGAAACTATTTTTTTGTGGATTCGAAAACATTTTTCATTAGGCATGACTGCACTTATTAGTCTTAGTATATGTTTGATAACTGTTTTTTCTGTCAACGCTTATCACTATCATTATCCGTTGGATTTTAACAACACTCTCAGTGTGTGGGGTGCTTATCTGATTGCTGTATTCGTCCGTACCGGCATAGCCGTCACCTTCCTTGCCATCGGCTATTACACCCAACATTTTCTTTTTCAAAAAGAACATTCTGCCGGTACCTATATTGTTCTTGCTGTGCTGTTTTTGGCTTTGAATCTTTTTCTTGCTTTAAAAAATGGAAAAGTAGACTTAAACTATCTTATCTTCAATAATTATTTACTTTATTTTTCTGCTGCTTTCTGTGGAAGTATGGCTGTTATCTGTCTGTGTGCTGCCCTGCCTGCATACAAGCCGATGCTTTACATTGGAAGGAATTCTTTGATTATTATGGCCACTCATATGAACTGCCGTTTCTTAGGTATTTGCTATGCAATTGGGAATGTTTTTCTTTCTGTACTGCCTGTGATTGGAACAATAGGATATCAGATAATTGTTATTTTATCCATGATTGTTTTAGAAGCGATTGCTATTTACGGTATCAATCATTATGCGCCTTTCCTTTTAGGCAAAAATAAGCCCGCCAAATAGCGGGCTTATCGACTAGACAATATAAATTTGATAACTTTCACCAAGATGCTTTATCGGAAACTCTGCAACTGCTCAAAAATAATATCCTCGTGCCCAGAAATGTCTATCTGTCCATTTTTGTCTATACTCTGGATGTCTATCAAACAACATCAATGCACTCTTTCCTTCAATAATTTGTACCTGTTTCATTTCGCATAATTTCTTGATAATCTCAACTAAGTCTCTCTTTCATTCTCCGTACATGATTTTTCTTTGATATTTTGGAATAAATACAATATGATAGGTGCAATTCCATCGCGTATGTTGTATACTTTGATTATCCATATTGGATACCTCCTCTGCTTTTTGATATGGCCTGCGAAACCAATATCATTTTAGCACAGGAGGTTTTTATTGGTACTCTAAGCAACGCTACGGCTTTGCCTCGGCCCCCATTTCAAATGGGGGATATAGATTCTTATTCATTATGCTCGAAATACTGTCATTATATAATATATAAGAAAAAGCCACTGCAGATTTCTCCACAATGGCCCCTATCATTTTTCATTATTCTGCCTCTAAGCTATTCATATAATTATCTAACTCAGTCATATCTACATAAATGGTTTCTAATGGTTTGTTTGACTGGTACATATTATATCCTGAAACACCAATCCAGCATACAAGTGCGATTGCTACAACGCTGCCTGCTAATACACTTAATGTATGTTTTCTTTTTTCTTTTGCCATTGTCTCTTTGCGGTTTCTTTTTTCTTCTTTATAACGATCTACTTTTGCCTGACTCATAATATTTCTCCTTTATCACAAATACTCCATCCAAATCACAGTGCATACTCGTGCTCCTTGGAGCACTCATTCACGGGCTTTCGCCCTATCAGCCCTCGTCTGTCCAAAACTGTCTGCAAGCAGACATTTTGTCCATCCTTCGGTCACGGGCTTTCGCCCTATCAGCCCTCGTCTGTCCAAAACTGTCTGCAAGCAGAC
>CAYYZV010000005.1:0-138 GCA_964476275.1 uncultured Roseburia sp. | reverse complement strand
ATTTTGTCCATCCTTCGGTCTGGCACTGCTCAATGCTTTCGTGGACATTATACTCTTTTTTATTTGGGATTGCAAGGATATGACGCTTGACGCACATTTTTTATGATTTTCTTTCCATAAGCGTATTTGTAAATGGAA
>CAYYZV010000004.1:0-35196 GCA_964476275.1 uncultured Roseburia sp. | reverse complement strand
CATCAAAGTTTGGAAACTCTTCTGTTGCAAGCTTGCTTGCAGAATAAACAGATGCACCGGACTCATTTACAATAATATACTGTACTTTTACCGGAAGCTCTTTTAACAAGTCCACAATAATCTGCTCCGATTCTCTGGAGGCAGTTCCGTTTCCTAATGAAATTAAGGTTATGTGATATTTTGAAATTAACTTCTTTAAAACAGCCTTTGCATCTGCTATTTTCTTTTCTTCATCTGCCTTGTTTTTAAACGGCGGTGTCGGATAAATAACAGTAGTATCTAATACTTTTCCGGTCGGGTCCACAACTGCTAATTTACATCCGGTACGGAATGCAGGGTCCCATCCTAACACAACCTGTCCGGCAATTGGAGGCTGCATTAAAAGCTGCTCTAAGTTCTTTCCAAAAACCTTAATCGCTCCGTC
This sequence comes from uncultured Roseburia sp., assembly GCA_964476275.1. Lineage (GTDB taxonomy): Bacteria > Bacillota > Clostridia > Lachnospirales > Lachnospiraceae > Roseburia. The sequence continues at coordinate 34,772 of CAYYZV010000004.1, read as the reverse complement.
CTCTGCCTTTTCTGTTAAATCACTTCTTATTTCACGTTCAATAGACGGCGCAATCAGACGCTCATACGCATCTTCGATGACTTCCTTTAAAACTGGTGTTGTCTGTGGATTCTCTCTGCTGATAATCTGCTTTTCTAAGTAACGGATAATGTCTTCCACAGGAGCTTCGATTTTTACTGTTAAAATTTTCTCATTTTCACCGCGGTTGACTGCCAAAATACGATGACCTGCCAATTTTGCTACCGGTTCATTAAAGTCATAATACATTTCATATACAGATTCTGTTTCCGGATCCTTTGCAGCAGAAATTAAACGACCCTTTTTCACCGTCATTTCACGGATTCTGGTTCTGTAATCTGCCTCATCTGAAATACTTTCTGCAATAATATCCTTAGCACCAGCGATTGCTTCTTCTGCTAAATTTACACCTTTTTCTGCATCGATATATTTTGCTGCTTCCTCTAATAATGATGTTTGAAGCATCTGTAACGAAATCATATTTGCCAAAGGCTCCAATCCCTTTTCCTTTGCAATAATCGCGCGGGTTCTTCGTTTTGGTTTATATGGACGGTATAAGTCTTCTACTGCTACCATTGTTTCCGCAGCAAAAATCTGATTTTTTAATTCTTCTGTTAATTTCCCCTGTTCTTCTATACTATTTAAAACCGTTTCTTTTCGTTCTTCTAAATTACGAAGATAAACCAAACGCTCATGTAAATTACGAAGTACCTCATCATTTAATGCACCTGTTGCTTCTTTTCGGTAACGTGCAATAAATGGAATAGTATTTCCTTCATCAATTAATTTCACAGCCGCTTCTGTCTGCCCTTTTTTTATTCCAAGTTCTTCTGAAATTTTTGCAATAATATCCATGTAATACAATTCCTCTTACTTTCTTTTTGCAGTTCGTGCCGCAAGTCTTGTTCTAGTATAAACAAGTGGCTTCTACTTGTCAAAAGCTATTCTTTAAATGTTTTAGATATATCCGGCGCATCAATCCGCCATACTTTTCTTTTGTTTTTATTAATTGATATCCACATTTTTCAAATGTCAAATAGCTTGCCGGATTATCCGGAGATACGGTAGCCATAAAATACTGATATCTATTTTTATCGATTAAATTCTCGGCAGATCGCAGCATTTTTTCCTGTAAATGATTGCCCCTATATTCAGGCAGTACGGCTGCAGATTCCATATGAACTACTTGAAGCAATTCTGCGTCTGAAAGGTCAACGTCTCTTCCCAAATTATCCTCTGAATTTTTAGGATATCGAATGATAAAACTCCCGACAATTTTTCCATTTTCATCACAGCCGACTACTCCAAAACCATTACTGTTCACTTCGTTCTCAGGAACAATTATATGCAATTTCACATATTCCAAATCATCACATACATATAATGTCTTATCTTCTAAAGCCTCTTCTGCTTTCAGCATAACTTCATATATTGCTTCTGCATCTGCTAATTGTGCTTTTCTAATCATAAAATTCTTTGTCAGCAACATGCAATAACCCCTTTCCTGCTACAATCATATCTTCCCATAATAAAATGAAACACTTAACATAAAGTACTTTACATCAAGTGTTTCATCTGATTATTTTTTATAGATTTTTTAATACTTCCACACCTGCTGCAATGTACTGATTGTCCATTTCAAAGAAACGTCCTTCATCTGCGCTCTGTGCATAAGCAGGATCGATTGGCATTTTGCCTAATACTTTCATCTCAAGTTCTGCTGCAGCTTCATCTACATGGCTTTCACCAAATACTTTAATCTCTTTGCCGCAGTCCGGGCATTTTAAGTAGCTGAAGTTTTCTACTACACCAATTACCGGAACATCCATCATAGAAGCCATATTATAAGCTTTCTTTACGATCATCTGAACTAATTCCTGCGGTGAAGTTACGATTACGATTCCGTCTACCGGAAGTGACTGGAATACCGTCAATGGTACATCACCTGTTCCTGGCGGCATATCTACGAATAAATAATCAAGTTCGCCCCAGAAAGTTTCATTCCAGAACTGTTTTACAACGCCAGCTAATACCGGACCTCTCCAGATAACCGGTTCTTCTTCGTTATCCAACAAAAGGTTGATAGACATAACCTTTGTGCCATCTTCTGCTGCCATTGGAACCATTCCTTCTTCAGTTCCGTAAATCTGTCCGTGTAAACCGAACATCTTTGGAATAGATGGACCTGTAATGTCGGCATCCATGATACCAACCTTGTAGCCAGCCTTGTTCATCGCACATGCCAAAGATGCTGTCACGAAAGACTTACCTACGCCGCCCTTTCCGCTTACTACACCAATTACCTTCTTTACGTTAGAAGCTGCATTCATTGGTGCTTTTCCGATGCCGCTTCCACCCTTTGCTGCACTTGGACATCCTTCGCAGCTTTCTTTGCTGCAGCCGGATGCACTGCTGCAAGTACTCTTATCTGCCATGATAAATCCCTCCGTTATTAAAAATCATATGAGGTCATTATACTACTTTTCTTTTGATTTTCCAACCGCGGAATTGATATATATTACTTTTCTTTCTAATATCCAATCGCAAATCCTAATAACAACAAACCACTTGTCACCACCAGATTTACTAACTGAAACGGCAGACTCCATTTCAGCCATTTGCCATAATCCACACCACTGATGCCAAGTGCAATCAATAATACCGCATTGGTTGGATACATCACGTTCGAGAAACCATCGCCAAAAGCAAATGCCAGTACACATAATTGTGCTGAAATTCCAAATGCTTCTGCTACCGGAACGATTAATGGTATTAATAAAAATGCTTTTGCTGAACCCGAAGAAATAAAGAAATTCATTACGAGTACAATCAAATAAATAAACAGTATCACGCTCCATCCCGGCAGCGTTCCTGCAATCTCAATCGCCGCCTGTAAAAGCGTATCTAAAACATTTCCTTCTACCAATGTGTATTTAATAGAATTCGCCATTAATATCATAAAAACTGCCGGAAAAATCGTTACCATTCCATTCCAAAAGGTCCGCATTAAATTTCCCAGTCTTCCTGACATCCTGCTGGCTGTTAATCCTGCCGCCAAAAACGTAATTGCTACAATAATCATCGTTAAATCCTGCAAAGCAGTGATAAACACTGAACTAAACACCAACAGGATACCGCCCACCATAATACCTAAGAAAACCTTTAACGCACGATCCATCTTTGGATCTGATGCAGTAACAAAGGTCTGATTTTCTTCTAACGGACGTTCTACCTTTTTTGCATACCTTGTTAAAAATAGAACTAACAGAAAATACACAATAACAAAACAAATTACCCGATACCATGCGCCGGAAAACATCGGCAATCCTGCTATCTGCTGCGCCACACCAACCGTAAATGGATTACAGACACCTGCTGCAAAACCGCATCCGATTGCTAAAAGGCTCATTCCGACACCGACTAGCGCATCCCACCCTAATCGGACGGACAATGCGATCATAATCGGAACTAATGGCACACACTCTTCAAACGAACCGATAAATGAGCCCATTGCCATAAAAAATAACGATACGTATGCAAGCAGCTTATAACGCTCTTTTCCGAAACGCTCTGTGATATTTTCCAGCATATAAATCATTAGACCGCTCTTGTCCAAACAGTTAAATACGCCGCCAATTACCAAAAGGAAGATAATCACTCCTATTAAAGAGCCATTTCCTTCACTGCCTAATACCAGAATTGGCGATAATGCCCATTTCCAAAATGGAATACCGCCGCCCGGTACAATAAATGTCAAACCATATGTAAGCACCATCAACACAAATATAACAAGAATCGCTGTTATAAATGACTTGGCACTTACATTTAATCCCTTTTCTTCTTTCTTCTCTTTACTCATTTTAATACTTTTTCAACTTCCTTTTATTAATAAAAAATATGATTGCCTATAATCGTTCCCTCGATTCCCGGAATTACCGTGCGGAAAAACAAACAGTCATTTGTTATATTTCCAGCTAAAACTTCTGCGGCAGCTCTTTGGCAGGTCTCATTTACACCTGCTTCTAAACGATATGCCAATCGGCCGCTGGCAACCGGAGCAAACTGTCTGTTCTGATAAATAACTCCGGTAATTGTATTCGGAAATCTGGAACTTCTCACTCGATTCATAACGACACTTCCTACGGCAAGCTTTCCTTCATAAGGCTCCCCGTCTGACTCACACTGGATAATTGCTGCCAAAAGATAAGCTTCTCCTTCTGCAGGCGTATATTCTACACCAGACCAGTCCTCCTTGCCGGCATTTTGGATTTCCTGCCAAAGTGCCAAATCCTGTGCCAGCTTCTCAGCTTCTAACTTTCGCTCGTATTCTTCCCAATACTTTAACTGTTCCTCTAAATTTTCAATATTTTCCTGTGCGTTCGCAATATCTTCATTTGTCTGAGAAATATTCTTTTGTGTCGAAGCAATCATGCTGTTTACTTTCGCCTGCTTGCTCTTTAAATCTTCTTTCATAGCCAAAAGTGTTTTCTCTTCTTCTTCTAAAAGTGCTTTCTTTTCTGCAATTTCCTCCTGAAGCTGCTGAAATTCAGTCAGTTTTTCCCTGTCATATGTATTAATGCTGGAAACATATTCTGTCTGATTTAAAAAATCTGACATGGATTCTGAAGTCAAAAGCAGTTCCAGCATAGACACATTACCGTTTTCATACATATATTTAATACGAAGCTTCATGTCTTCATACTGTTTTTCACAGCGCTTCTCTGCCGCATCCAATTCTTCCGTAGTCACAGCAATCTCTTCCTGCTTGTCTGTAATCTGTTTTTCCAAAGCATTCATATCATTCGTCAAGGCCTGCAAGCTCGTATTGAGGCTTTGCAAATCCCCTTCCAGCTTGTCTTTTTTATCATTATGCTCATTTAAGGTATTTTCTGCATCATCTACCTGCTGCTGTAAATTGTCCACCTGTTCCTTCGCATCGTCAATATCTTCCTGAGTAATCGTTGCATATACCGTAGTGACAGACAAACAACATAACAATACTACAGCTGCCAATACCTGCTTCATTCTTACTTTTCTCATTTACCTCTCTCTTTCATTCCATAATCACCCACTGTTCAGTTTCCTCATAATGTAACACAAAATCCATTCTATATATTCGGCGATAAAAAACTTCGCCAAATATATAGCCCTCCGGGGGATGCACACACACGCGAACAAGGAATATGTCACTTAATGACCGCGTGTGGCGCAGGCGGCAAATTTCAATCAACGCCTATATATTTATCATTTTAACACTTTGATTCTAGCAGATTCTCTCTGTTCTTTCAACCAATATACAGCCGATATCTTCTAATGCTCTTTTGAAAATGCTGGAAATAGTCTTACTTTGGAACCTCCGGGGTCTCCTTTGCCATACTGCGGGCTTCTCTTGGCGTACATCCATAATGTTCTTTAAATGTCCGGTAAAAGAGCTTCTGATTAAAAAAGCCATGCCGCTCTGTAATTTCTTGTATACTGTCTTCCGTATGCAGAATATCCTGATAAATATGATTAATCCGAACCAAATTTACATATTTAATAAAAGAAATCCCCATATTTTTTGCAAAAAAACGACAAAAATATTCCCTGTTTAATCCAAGCTCATCTGCCGCATCCTGTAATGTAATTTCTTCTTTATAATGGTGCTCTACAAAATCGCAGACCTCACCCAAACGTTCAATATTGCTTAGGCGGGTATAACTGGTAACCGGTGTCACGGGTGCGCTAAAATGGTCTATCAATTCTGCCAATATGCCAAAAATAACACCATTGCTTCTTAATTGATATGTTTTTTGCTGATTCATATAAAGAACCGTTATCTCCTTTAATGCCGTGCAGATTCTTTCATAGGCCTCTTTTTGTTCTTCTTTTAATCTTTTCTTTGAACAATGAAAGGTCATAATCTCCTGACTGGGAAGAAAACGATTCAAAAGACTTTTGGAAATATGGATACAGATTCCCATTGTCTGTGGCAGTGCATATAATACCTCATGAACCTTTGAATAATCAATCACAATTGCATCCAATGGCTCCATCTCATATCGTTCACCATCCATATTTACAGTCGCATGCCCATTTAAAATATATAAAATCTCCATTTCACGATGCCAGTGATGCGGTGAATTCTGCTGCATTGTAACAAAACGAATATCAAAACCCACGTCTGCCTGAAGCTTTACTTTTTCAAAACTATTCTGTTGTTCCGACATAGCTCCTCCTTTTCTAAACATTCTCCGGTATTTCTAAATCCCCTGTTTATTATAGTTTATTCTCTGTTTATTTTCAATTTATAAAGTCAATATTACCTGATTTTTCGTTAATAATACATCTAAAATCCACTGCTAAAAACAGGTAATATAACATTTGTCAGGAGGAACACTCCTGATACAGATTAAAGTAACATTTTCTGGAAAAAACGAATTATAAAGGAGGAAAAATATTATGTTTAATAAAATAACAACATTCTTAAGAAACAACTTAGAGTCTATGGCAATGGGGTTAGCTTATATTAATGGTACAGATTTCGTTCCATTTAACTAAGCGGTGCGGCCATGAGAGGAAAAAGCGATAGATTAAAGAACAAAAGAAAGCGTATCAGAGAAATCAATTTCGACTAATTTCTTCTGATGCGCTTTTTCTTATCTCGCAACTGTTCAGCAAATACACAGACCTACTGAATAGTTACCTTAGCTCATTTATTCCGCTGTCTGCAAATAACTGCTCACGCAATACAGAGTCTGTCCATTATACTCGACTCTCGACCAGCCATATTCCTGATTGATTCCTGTTCTAGTTATATACTCTCCATTATAAAGTGTCGCCGCAACCTGCGAGTCCTCATTTGTTACACTTGGCAATGTACGAAGGTTCACTTCAATTTTAGCAGTTACTGCATCATTGCAGGCAGTGAACTCTGTTTTTATTCCATCATCGTCTATAGGTTTGTCCTGCTGCGCAGGCGCATCTAAATCTGTCGTCAGATAACTGGACACCGCATAATAAACAGCTCCATTATATTCTACCCTTGACCATCCGGTATTGCTTATGCCGGTCCTAATCGCAGTATCTCCATTTACAAGCTGCATTACAACTGTACTTTCTTCCGCCTGGCTTGGTATATCTCTTAAATTTGTTTTATTTTTAGCCGTTACGACTTCTTCCACATCTTCAAAATTCATCAAATCTGCTTCATTTACTGTCACATGCTCAGGCAGAACACTGCTGTGTGATGATTCTGTTCCACTGTAACCAAAATATGCAATATTTAAATCTACATCTCCGTCAATTCCCGCCACGCTTCCCTGATTGGTATGCTGCCACATCGCATATGCTCCTACATAATCTGTTTTTTCTAAATCAGCATACTGAGACACCCAGATGCGGTACCGCTTTTCTAAACGGCTCGTTTCCCATTTCAGCTCATCGGTTAATTCGTTTTTCGCTGCATAAAACATCGGTGTATAACCCTGTTCATAAATCCGATCCATAAATGTAATCGCAAGGCTTGTCCGTTCCTCTTTTGTCAAAACAGAATGACGGTTCTTTTCATTCTCATATCCTTCACAATCATACGCCACCGGATAAGTAATTGGATATTTGGCGATAAATTCTGCCACCCAGTCAGCCTCTTCAATAGCTTCTTCCTCTGTGATTGCAGTAGAAAAGAAATAGACCCCCAGCTTGATGCCATATTTAGAAGCTTCCTGCAAATTGTATTTCGCCATCTCATCTTCTCTGATTTCGCCCTGCCCCATAGAGCGAGAGCCGATTCGAATCATTGCAAAATCAATCCCATCAGAAGCCACAGCTTCCCAGTCAATAATCCCCTGATACTTTGCCACATCAACTCCGCTTGTCTGTTCCATCGTTTCTGCCACCGTTCCGGCGGTAAGCAGCTCTATCGGACCTTTTGTATCTGAAATTTCTGTATCTGTGCCTTCTTCTGTTCCATTCACAGTGTCTCCTGCCAGTCCTGCATCTGACTGTGGCAAATCAGATATCTGATTTTCTGTCTGGGTGTGAGTTTCCGTTCCTAATACAGTTTCTTCCTTTTCCGGACGCAAAAGCTTCACTAGTAATAAAACCGCTGTCAATAAAATAACTACTGCTATTATATATTTTAAATATTCCTGCGGTCTCTTCCTGTGCCACTTCATATCCCTGTCTAATTCATCACCATATCTTCTCATTTGCCTTTTTACTCCACTTTAATCTTTCTTTTTGAACAAGTCCCGCGCAGCCTTCATAGCTTTCATAATCGATTAATTCCCACGGTGCATGAGCATCTACGCCAACGATAAAATCACAGCCTTCTTCCATACCGATTTCCATAAAATGTCTGCTTGGATACTGCAATTTCTTACGATATCCATTTACATTGATCTCAATCGGCATATTGTATTCCTTCAACACTTTTGCCAGTCTGCGCATATGCTTCTCATAAATATCTGCATCTCCAATATAATTGAGCAAATCCGGATGCTTCTATTGCCTTTTCCACATATTCGCGCTCTGTCCCGCTGGCATGTTTGCATCGTGTCGTATGCGTATGAAAATTGCATTTCAAATTTTGATAGTCATATAAATTCATATTCGAAAAACTTTTTGTCATTTTAATCTGCCTTTTTACAGTTCCACAATAAATTCTTCCACTAATTTTGCACAATGCTCTGCTGCTTTATGTTCAAAGGTTGGATAATCCATTTCTGCGGAATCATCTGCTTTATCAGAAATCGCACGTAAAATAACAAATGGAATTCCATTTAAGTATGCCGCCTGACCGATTGCTGCACCTTCCATTTCGGTACAAAGACCATGGAAATTATCAGTAATGCGCTGTTTTACAGCTTTATCTGCTACAAACTGGTCACCGCTTACAATTAAACCGGAAAATACTTTAATTTCTGTATTTACCTTTTCACATACGCTCTTTGCCAATGCTGCCATCTTTTCATCTGCCGGGAAAGTCAACGTACCAATCTGGGGAATCTCACCAAGCGGATAACCGAAATTCGTTGCATCCACGTCATGCTGTAATACTTCTGTTGACACAACAATATCTCCGATATCAATTGCAGCATCCAATGAACCAGCCACACCTGTATTAATAATATGTGTTACTCCAAATAAATCTGCTAAAATCTGTGTACACATTCCGGCATTTACCTTGCCGATACCGCTTCTTACGATAACTGCCTCCACACCGTTTAATGTACCTTCAAAAAATTCCATACGAGCCTTTGTAGTCTTTGATTTTAATTCCATTTTTGACTTTAATGTTTCTACTTCTAATTCCATTGCTCCGATAATTCCAACTTTTTTCATATCGTCTCGTTCCTCTCATCTATCGAAATTTTTGTGATATAGAAAATTTCCTATATCACAAAAAGGTGTATGAAGAAAATCTTCATACACCTTTAGCTTACTACATTTCTAACAAATATTCAATTAGCATATGTCCCTCTGCAATGAGGTTCTCTGCTGCCTCTGCTTCTCTTTCATTATAATGCCAGCTATTCTCCTGAATATTTCTGCTGTCATATAACAGATATGGCACATTCTCAGCCGAATGGGTACGAATACAGATTGGTGTTGGATGATCCGGCAGAATTACCATTCTAAAGTCCTCACCAGCTGCCTCTAAGCCTTCTGCGATTGGACGGATAATCTTCTCATCCAGATATTCAATCGCTTTCACCTTTTTCTCCACACTGCCCTGATGTCCCATTTCATCCGGTCCTTCCAGATGCACATATACAAAATCATAGCCGTCTTTGGTCAATACATCAATTGCTGCCTGCGCCTTGCCCGCATAATTGGTATCCAAACCGCCGTTTGCGCCCTCTACTTCGATTACCTTCATAGAAGTTCCAACTGCAATTCCCTTTAACAAATCCACTGCTGAAATCATTGCACCTTTTACATGTGCGCGCTCTTCAAATGGATATAAAGATGGTTTCGTGCCTGCACCCCAGAACCAGCAGGAGTTTGCAGGATTTAAGCCTTTTTTCTTACGTTCAATATTAATTGGATGATTGACCAGAATATCATAGCTTCGTTTCATCATTTCACGAAGCTTTTCATTTTCCGGAAGCTTATCTCCGATATTCTGTCCTAAAACATCATGTGGCTGTACCAAATCCACTACCTCGCCCTTATCCCAAATCAGACAATGACGGTAGCTGGTTCCTACATAAAACTTAAATTCTTCTGTTTCTAATTCTTTTCTTACTGCTTCTAAAAGAATCGCACATTCCTCTGTTTCAATTTCACTTGAACTGTGGTCGATAATTGTGCGGTCCTCATAATTTTCTTCCTCTTCTGATAAAGTTACAATATTACACCGAAGTGCAATATCACTGTCCTTCATCGGAACTCCAATGCTAAGTGCCTCAAGCGGGGAACGACCCGAATAAAACTTTTTCGGATTATAACCCAATACTGATAAATTTGCTGTATCGCTTCCCGGTTTCATTCCATCCGGAATTGTATGCACCATACCGATTTCGCCCTTTGATGCAAGTTCATCCATTTTAGGAGTATTTGCATATTCCAATGGAGTCTTGCCGCCAAGAACATCAATCGGACGGTCAGCCATACCATCGCCTAAAATTACTAAGTACTTCATAAAACGTCCTCTTTCCTATTATCTTTTACCTTTACTTATCCCTTTATTTCACGCGAATTGTCTGAATTACATTTGGCAGCTGTGCTGCTTTCTCTTCAAATTCTGTCTCTGTCATCGTATCTGTGATAAATCCGATTTCATCCGAAATACCCTCTGCACTTACAAACTCTGCCTGCCCAAAAACTGCTGTTACTTCTTCGACAGACGCATTCGCGCGTACAAAGAATTTATTTTCAGCTTTCTTAAAATCTACTAATTCTAATTTTTCCTGTTTCCATTCAATTTCAATATGCTGATCCATATGTTTTGCCATTTCCACAACGTCTGCTACTACTGCACTGGCTGTTGGAAGCTTACCTGCGCCGCTGCCATAGAACATTGCATCGCCAAGCATATTTCCTTTTACAAAAACAGCATTAAATACACCCTTTACGCTGTATAATGGATGCTCTGGTGCCAATAAAAATGGTGCTACCATTGCTGCATAGCCGTCTTCTGTTTTCTTGCTTGTAGCAAGCAGCTTAATCGCACGCCCCATTGCTTTTGCATATTTAATATCTGTACTGGTAATATGTGAAATACCTTCTGTATGAATATCTTCAAAGTCCACCTGCTGTCCGCATACCAAAGAAGTCAAAATTGCAATCTTTCTTCCTGCATCATAACCTTCGATATCTGCAGTTGGGTCTTTTTCTGCATAACCCTTTGCCTGTGCATCCTTTAATACATCATCAAAGTCCGCGCCTTTTTCTGACATTTCTGTCATCATGTAATTGGTTGTTCCGTTAATAATACCTGTAATTTCTTCCACTACATCTGCTGTCAAACAGCTTTTCAGTGAACGAATAATCGGAATACCGCCGCCTACACTTGCTTCAAACTGGAAGTTTACATTCTTTGCCTTAGCAAGCTCTAAGAGCTCTGCACCTTTTTCTGCAACTAAAGCCTTATTTGATGTTGCAACATGTTTTCCTGCCTCTAACATAGCTTTCACAAACGTATAAGCCGGTTCTACGCCGCCCATTGCCTCTACTACAATTGAAACTTCCTTATCTTCTGCAATGGTTTTATAATCATGCACAATTTTTTCCTGAATTGGATCACCCTCGAAATTACGTAAATCCAAAACGTACTTTACTTCGATTGTATCTCCAACTCTTTTTGCAATACTTTCTTTATTAACCGTAAGTACCTCTACCACACCGGAACCAATTGTTCCAAATCCCATTACTGCTGCCTGAATCATACTCCTACCAAACCTTTCGAATTCTATTCTTGTTATTGTTCTCTCCGTTACCAGAACAACAACTTATTCCTTCCCTAGAACCTTTACGAAATGGACACCCGCTTCCGATTCTATACAACGCACTATCTCATCCAGTTCTCCCGACTCCGGCAAAAGATCTGCACTTAACGTCAGGGATGAGATTCCATTAATCGGAATACTTTGGTGGATAGTCAATACATTTACCTTATGGTCTGCCAGAACTCTTGAAACCAGTGACAAAATTCCAGGCTTATCATCCAACTGCATGACCATTGTAACTGTCTTTCCCTTCTCGGTCTCATGATAAGGGAAAATGTCGTCTTTGTATTTATAAAAAGAACTTCTGCTGATTCCGACCATTTCCGTAGCTTCCTGTACCGAAGCTACTTTACCAGATTCCAGAAGCCGCTTCGCCTCGATTACTTTAAGTAATACTTCAGGCACCGCCTTTTCCTTCAGTACATAATACTGATTTCTCTCTATCATAGAACCTTTCTCCTCCGTTTTATAAGCGACAGAAAATCAGAAGTGTTTTCCTGTCGCTTACATTTGTTCTCATGTGGAAGATAATAGCACAAAGACGTCCACAAATCAATATATTTTTTATGATTGCGCCTGTACCAGCTCTAAAACTTCCTCTTCTGTCGGCATCACTCTAAGCGCACCTTTTCTTGTTGTAATGATAGAAGCCGCTGCATTTGCAAACCGGAGCATTTCATGCAGCTTTTCTTCATCCAAATTTTCCAAACCGTATTTTAACACGAAATGAATGCAGCATCCTCCAAAAGTATCACCTGCGCCGGTAGTTTCTACGGTACCGCTCTGTAAAATTGCTTTTTCCTCTACAATTTTATCGTTATAATAGGCGCGGCTTCCGTCCTTGCCCATAGAAAGAAGAATCAGCGGTATATTAAATTCTTCCTGTATCATCTGTATTCCTTCTGTGTAGTCCTCTTTACCGGTCAGCCAGACAATTTCGTTATCTGATATTTTTAAAACATCACAGTAACCAAGTCCGTATCGCACCTGCTCCTTTGCCGCATCTAATGATTCCCATAATGGTTCCCTCAAGTTTGGATCAAAGGAAATCAAAAGTCCGTTTCTTTTTGCAGCCTCTAATGCATATTTTGTTGCATTCCGCACTGCTTCATGCGTCATAGACAATGTCCCAAAATGAAACACCTTTGCAGAAGCGATCGTTTCTTCACACACCTCTTCCTGTGTCAGCATCATATCTGCTCCCGGATTGCGGTAAAAGGAAAAATCTCTGTCTCCATTTTCTTTTTTCTGTACAAATGCCAGTGTTGTATTTACATTGTCGTCCATCTGTAAATCTTTTGTATCGATTTCAATTTCTTCTAAAACCGATTTCAGATAACGCCCAAACATATCATTTCCAACTTTTCCAACAAAAGCCGTCTTCCTGCCTAAATTTTGAAGCATTGAAAGTACATTACATGGTGCTCCGCCCGGATTTGCCTCAAAAACGGAATGTCCCTGCTCACTCATTCCATGCTCTGTAAAATCGATTAAAAGTTCTCCCAATGCCACAACATCATATTTCTTGCTCATAGTTTTTCTCTCCATTTCTCCACAATCCCGCTGCTATGCTCTCTTAAGCCACAGATACTCATATGGCTTCATAGATACTTCTTCACCTTCAGCCACTTGTCCGCCAAATACATCCTTATACTGCTCGTTTAATTCTGCAATCCAGACCTTCTGTTCCTGTGCGGAGAAATTAAATAATCCAATTACTCTCTCATCTTCACACATTCTTATCATGCCAAGTACTGCATTATTCTGTGTTTCAATCGCATATACATCTGCATTTCCTGCAAAAATACTGCCCGCCTGACGCATTTTTTCTAATTTCGCAAGACCGTTAAAGATACGTGAAACGGCTGTTTCCTTTTCTTCGATTAATTCTGTCATCGACCAGTCGAACTTTCCGCGGTGAATATAACGGGAATCCTCTACTTTGAAAGGATTTTCCCGATAACCCCAGTCATTTACTGCTCCAACCTCATCGCCGCTGTAAATAACCGGTATTCCTGACTGGAATAATAAAAATGCGTGCAGCATTAAATCCAGTGCTATCCCTGTCTGTACCTTTTCGGAATTCATCTCGAATTCTGCTCGTTCAATACCGCACATAGAAGCTGTCGTTGCACAAAATCTGGCATCCTTTGTAACCGGATCGGCATTGTATAATTCACCGGTACTTGTACTTTCCGGATACTTTCCCAAAAAGTAATCATTTAAGAACTGCTTATGCTCGATTTCCTCCATGCCCCATTCACGAAGCTTCGCATAATCTAATCCCCAGCCAATATCGTCATGACAACGCAGATAATTCAAAAAGCTGTATTCTTTTGGCAGCGCATAAAGCTGTTCCATCTGGCTTTTCAACAGGCGAACATCCTTTGTCGCTACCGTATGCCACAATGTTGCCATGGTAGTTACATTATATAATAAATGGCATTCCGGTTTTTCTACTGTTCCAAAATAAGGTGCAAGCTCCTTTGGCTCCATAACTACTTCACCTAAAAGCAAAATACCCGGACACACAATCTCTCCTATCATTCGCATCAAACGCACAATCGTATGTACCTGCGGAAGATTTCTGCAGTTTGTTCCAAGCTCTTTCCAAATATATGGAACCGCATCAATTCGAATGACATCAATACCCTGATTTGCAAGAAAGAGTAAATTATAAGTCATTTCATTAAATACAGCCGGATTACGGTAATTTAAATCCCACTGATATGGATAAAAGGTCGTCATAACAAATCGATTCTGCTCCGGCAGCCAGGTAAAATTGCCCGGTGCCGTCTTTGGAAATACCTGCGGAACGGTCTTTTCATACTGGGATGGAATATCATAAGAATCATAGAAGAAATAATAATCTCTGTATTTCTCTTCTCCTGCCCGCGCACGTTTTGCCCATTCATGGTCTTCTGAAGTATGATTCATCACATAATCCAGACACACACAGATATCTCTTTTATGGCATTCCTCCGCTAAATCCTTTAATTCCTCCATTGTACCCAGCTTTTCCTGAACCTTGCGATAATCAGAAACAGCATATCCGCCATCACTTTTTCCTTCTGTCGTATCTAAAAGAGGCATAAGGTGCAGATAATTTACATTACATTTTTCGATATAATCCAAATGCGCTTTTACTCCTTTTAAGTTATCTGCAAACGCGTCTGTATACATCATCATTCCCAATAAATCATTCTTTTTGTACCAGTCATTTTCTTTTTCACGCTTGGTATCTAATTTTTTAAATGACTGCGGACGTTTCTGGAAAAACTCCAAAAGTGCAGTGCATAATTCTTGAAAATACTCTTCCTGATGTGGATATAGTTCAAAATACAGCCATTTTAGCTCGTCAAAATGCTTTTCCAATCTCTTCTTAAACTTTACCGGTACCTTTTTTCCCTGATATAATTCCTCTATTGTCATACTTCTTCTCCTTATTTGCTGCGTACAAAATGCATCTGTGCTGCCTGATATTCACCTGCTAATACCGGAAGCGGAAGCCCTCCGTACATCAAGGCACTTCCTAAATATTCTTTCTTTGAATATTCCTCACGGTATACTGCATCCTCATCCAAGCCTTTTAACTGAACATAATTTACCGGTGCATTTGCATGTGCGTTTAATGTAACAACCGAAAGCAGTGCCTCTTCTTTATCCTCTGACACAAACTCCCAAGCAGCAAATTCCCGATTCTCCATCGGATTTGTTAAACGATAGTAGTCTCCCTGATTAATTAAGTTCCAGTTCTTTTTATATTCTGCAATCTGTTCTTTTACGATTTCTTTGTCTTCTTCAGAAATAAGATTCAAATCTAATTCATAGCCGAAGGTTCCTGCCATCGCTACGACACCGCGTGTTCTAATATCAGTTGTTCTTCCGGTCTGATGATTTGGAACTGCCGACACATGAGAACCTACCGCGGAAATCGGATAACCAAATGATGTACCATGCTGAATCTGAATACGTTCAATCGCGTCTGTATCATCACTGCACCAAATCTGCGGTGTATAATACAGCATTCCCATATCAAATCTTCCGCCGCCTCCGCTGCAGCCTTCGATTAAAAGCTCTGGGAAACGCTCTAGCAGCCTATTAATAAAATCATATACGCCCAATGTATATTCATATAAAATTCTGCCCTGATTCTGTTCTTTCTGTGTCGCTGTGTAAATATCTGTAATGCTTCGGTTCATATCCATTTTAATATAAGCGATATTTGCACTGGCAATAACCTTTGCAATCTGTTCATAAATATGGTCAACGACTTCTTTTCTTGAAAAGTCAAGCACTAACTGATATCTTCCACGCACCGGCTTTCTGCCCGGTACTACATATGCCCAATCCGGATGCTCCTTGTACAAATCACTTGCCTCTGAAACCATTTCCGGCTCGATCCAGATACCAAACTTCATGCCCAAAGCATTCACTTTATCTACCATTTCTTTTAATGTACAGCCTAGTTTCTTCTCATTTACATACCAGTCACCAAGACCGCTGTCATCATTATCACGCACGCCAAACCATCCGTCATCCAAAACAAGCATTTCTACACCAAGCTTTGCCGCCTGCTCTGCAATCTGAACAATTTTTTCTGCATTGAAATCAAAGTAGGTTGCTTCCCAATTATTGATAAGAACCGGACGCTGTTTTTCTTTATATGCTCCACGGCAAATGTGATTGCGTACTAATTTATGATAATTTGACGATAACGCCGTCAGACCTTCTGCACAGGAAAGCGCTGCTTCCGGTGCATAGAATGCTTCTCCCGGCTCTAATGGATACTCAAACATTTCATCTAAAATACCCATCAGCCATCTTGTCTGGCGGTACTGATCCTGTTCTGCTTCACACAGGAAATTTCCACTGTATAATAATGACATACCATAACAGATTCCTGCATCCTCTGTCGTTTTACGATCTGCTAAAATGACAAATGGATTATGCTGATGGCTGGATGTTCCTCTTCTGCTTCCAAAAGACTGATTTCCAACGATTACCGGCACACGTTCTAACATACGTTCCATACAGTGTCTGCCATGGAAATGAAGAACGTCAAACTCGCCTGTCACAAAGTCCAAAGAACCACTGCATACCTTGCCAAGCACCACTTTTTTTGTTCCATTATTCTGAACTTTTACAGCTCTTGTAATCACATCTAATTTTTCTAAAACTCCATAATACAAAGTAACTTCTACGCCTGATAATTCGTCGCATAAAATAACTTCTGCTGTCTGAGCTTCGTTTTCTTCTGTATAAACAGCCGGAAGCTTTGGCAGTCCGTATTTTCCATCTTTTACAATGCAGTCTTTAAATCGTAAATCACATCCATATACACCATTTTCATCTTTCATGCGAAATGCCGGAGAACGGAAGTCTCCGTTTCCATAGCATGGATATTCTAAAGGCAGTGCATCCATAGAAATCGTACGGTCTTCTTCTGCCTCATACGGATTTCCGGAAAATCCTCTGTCATAATAAGTCAGCATATAAGAAAAATCTGCCTCGGATTTTTTCCCATAATAAGTATGATACAGATGCCCAAATTTTCCAACTGCCATTTGGTAGGTTGTGTTTGCTGTGTGTAAAGTAATGTTCTTTTTCTGCTCATCGTAAAATATTGCCATATTCCGTCTTCTCCTTTTTTACTTTTGACCTATCATTAATTATATTTTTTAAAATTTATTCGTATATAGATAAATGCGTACTTTTTATGTCTTAATGGATAATTCGACGAATTTTAATATTATTTTAAATTTGTTTTTGTCTATTATTTATATTATAAATGATACTTAGATGTATATCTACCCTTTTTTTCGATATTTATCAGTTCTATTTCTGACATACGGTATTCTTTTGGACTTATTCCATACTGACGTTTAAATGCTTTCGAAAATGACAGTGAATCCACATAACCACACTGCGATGCAACCGCATTAATCGGTTCTGCCGTACTTTTGAGCATTCTCGCTGCATACTCTAAACGAAGCTGTATTAAATATTCCTGGGGCGATATCTGAAGCTCCTTTTTAAATATTCTTGTTAAATAGCTTCTGCTGATACCGATAACATCTGCTATCTGATCAATCTTAATTTTCTCTTTATAATGCATATGCATATATTCAATGGCATATTTTACATAAACGACTGCCGGGCAATCCTGCACTTGCTTTTCCCTGCTTATATGATTCTCCTTCATAAACAATGCCATAATTTGAAGCAGCTGACTCATTCGCATCAATTCATCCTCTACTGTCAATTCCTTTGCCTGCAGCATATGCAGTATACATTCCTTTATCCTGTCCGCTTCCTGTACTTCCACAACAGGATTTTCTTTTGAAAATCCCATATAAGTTACATATTCTTCACAGCGGTAGCCCCCAAAACCAATCCACATGTAATACCAGGGCTCTTTTTCATCTGCTTCGTACGCAATTTTGTCACCGGGATAAATTAGAAATGCTTTTCCTCTCTCAAGCTCGTATTTCTTATTCCCGACAGAATAAACGCCTTTTCCTTCCATAACGATATGCATCACATAATTTTCTCTCACGTGCAAAGCAACCTGAAATCCCGGCTCACATTGTTCATATCCGCAATATTCCAAATTAATGCCATTCACAGAAGCAACCCCTGCTGCCTGCTGTAAATCTTCCAAACAGGCATATCTGACATTTTCTGTGAATCCCATTTTCTGCTTCATTACAAACTCTCCCTATATATCCATATTTGCAGTAAAATTATCTTTTTAGTATAATAAAGAAAACGTTTACAGGAGAACTCTATGGAAAATTTAATCTCAGTTGACATGCCTGCTTCCAATGAACAGGTTTTCTGTATCAATACCTTCGGTCATTCCGTTACCGCGCCTTCTCACACGTATGGTCCTGCCGTCCGTCCTTATTACCTCATCCATTATGTCTTAGAAGGGAAAGGTGAATATCAGGTCGAACAAAATATTTATAAATTATCTGCCGGACAGGGGTTTTTAATCGAGCCAAACCGTCAGACGCTCTATAAAGCGGATGCAGATACTCCGTGGTCTTATATCTGGATTGGATTTTCCGGACGTGAAGCAGGCAAAATCATTGATTCCCTTGGTCTTTCGACCCAGATGCCGATTTTCCGCTGCAGCGAACCGGAAGTATTGCAGGACTGCATTTTTAAAATGCTTTATCATGAACGAAGTACACTGAAGGATTCTTATTATCTAATCAGTATGTTCTTTTTATTTCTCAGTACAATTGCCTCCTCCAGCCGGGATATGTATCCTGTATCTGAGGGCAATTCCTATGCTGAACATGCAATACAATATATCCGCAACCATATCGCGGAACCGATACAGGTGGAAGCCATCGCACGTTATGTGGGATTAAACCGAACTTATTTCTGTAAAGTATTTAAAGAACAGACCGGCTTATCGCCGCTTAAATATATTCAAAATTTTCGACTGACTAAAGCACAGCATTTGCTGGAATCCTCCCTGCTTTCAGTCGAAACAATTGCCTATTCCTGTGGATACCAGTGCCCAGAATCTCTCATTCGCATCTTTCACAGAAAATACGGCATATCTCCTGCTGCATACCGGAAACGCTTTCAGCAGAAGCCTTCTCCTGTTGTTCAAATACAATTTTAGCTTTTCTATAAAATTTGACTACTCAAAGCTGTATAAAAAAATTGACCATTTGTCTGTTTTTTAATCAATCCTATAAAGACCTATGTAAATATAATAAGTGCTCCAAAAGATGATATAGAAAGTATAACAGACATCCTGCTATATTACTCTACGCCATCTTTTGGAGCACTTATCTCCTTTACTATCTCCTAAAGTGGAATAAGTAAAGAACTGAATCTGACCCTTTAAACAATAATTGTCAAAAAAAGTATCTTAAAATCTCCGTCCGCCGCCGCCATGTGTACCACCGCCGCTGCTGCGGTGCGTTGAACTTCTGTGGTTTCCGCCGCCGCCATGTGTACCGCCGCCGGAATTAGTCTGAATACGGTGATGAATCACACTTTGTCGAATAAAATGGTCCTCCTGCTTTGTCAAATTCACATTTCCATATCTCGAATATTGATATTCATAATCCGTACCATTTAAAACATAGCTTTTTGAAATTCCTTTATAAATTCCAATACCGGCAAGTGCTGCCAAAAGCAATACCGGTACAGCCTCCATCCATGTAAGAGTACGGTATCTGGAAATGGCACCTGTTTCCACATCATAATTATACTGGTCTTCCGGAATACCTTCTCCGTAATAATACTCTGCACTGCGAATCATTTCTGATAAACAGGCTGCATATTCACCGTTACTTACATAAGCATATCCTGCATCTAAAACATTGTCTACACGCTCATCATACAAATAGCGAATTGCAATACCACTGGTAGATAAATAGATTTCACGGTTATCCATATCAATCAGCACAAGAAAACCGTCTGTATCTATCCCTGCCCAGTCTTCATAAACCGCATCCGCAAACGCTGCTGCGGAAAATCCCTGCGCGTCGTCTATCGTTACCGCATAAATATTCCAGCCGGTAGTTTCGATAAGAGAATAAATCTGATTATCCAGTTCCTCTTCTTCTGTATCGGATAATAAATCTGCCTCGTCATAAACATAATACACTTCTGCATTGACAGTCTCCGGTGTCCATAACACCGCACAAAAAAGCAAGGTAGAAAATAGGATAGAAAACACTGGTATGGTGATTAATTTTTTAAATTTTCTTACCATATGAAATATCCTCCCAGCAATCCAAGAATCAAAATAGCTGCGGAAACTGCACTGCTTACAAGTGCCGTCTTTGCATGATCGACCGGCAATTCTCCACATACCTCTCCGGTCTGGCCATTCATAGAATAATAGTAAATCTTTCCGTCTTTTCCTTTATATGTAATCGTCCATACCGGAAGCAGACAATACTGCCACTCTTCTTTATTAAACCTTATTTTTGAATTCTCGACAGAGACAGCATTATATCCATCTATCGTGTCACGCATCATGGTATCAGCATATTTTTTAGCATTTGCCTGCACACGCTGCTTTATGCTTTCTTTTTCAATATCACGCTTCTCTGCCATAAATCCGGAAAGATATCCCATATGAAAATCCTGCATCTTCTCAAAATGATAAGGCATGACTCCAAGTGCCAGCTTTGCATTCGCTTTCTTTAATGCATTTTCCGAAATATTGCTCAAAGAAACCGTACCATGTCTTTCTACATGATAAAACTTTGTCTCTGTATATCGAATATTTCCCATTGTCCAGGTACGAATCTTTTTGGCACTTGCCTGTAAATCACTTGCCGCGTCTGCATTATAATTCCAATATGGGAAATACACACCTGTGATGCTTTCAATTTGCTTTTTACTAAAAAATGCTTTCGGTATAAACCTCTTTTTTTCGACAAAGCTTAAGAACTTTTTCACTGCCTGTTCTTTGCTGATTTCAAATGGAATAATTTTATCCGGTAAATAATTACCCTCTAAACGTCCACCTAAAATAACAGGATTGTGACAGTAATAGCAGAAAGTCGCTGCTGTTGTCGCATCTGTAATAATTTCTGCACCACAGCTTGGACAGTTATAAACAACTGCTTCCCCGCTCTGCGCGTTTCCTTCTGCCGCTTGTCTGGAAGCCGCCTCTCCTGCTGAACTAGAAAAACCGCCAGAAGCCCCCTGTCCGGTTGAGTTTTGCTCTGCTGCGCGCTGCTTTGCAGCTATTTTCTCAAGCTCATCCTGTGTAAATTTAGAAAGGCAATATTCACATTTATACTGCCCTGACGCCGGATCAAAAATCAGTTCACCATCACAATATGGACACTTAAAACTGACAACTGACATAATTATCCCCTAGCCTTTCCACAATTGCTGCAGAATTTTCCTTCGTTTACCTGACCGCAGGAACAAGTCCATGGTCCGACTGGTGCCGGTTTGCCGCAGTTGCCGCAGAACTTGCCTTCATTCGTCTGACCACATTCACAGGTCCATACCTTCTTTGGCGCCGGAGCAGGTTTACCGCAGTTGCCGCAGAATTTACCTGTATTGGTCTGACCGCAATCGCAGGTCCAGCCTGCCCCCTGAGCAGCCTGCGCACCCATAGGAGCCGCATTATTTGCCTGATTCATATAATTTGCATTCTGCATATCATTTGGTGTCTGAAGTCCGTTCAAGCCTCCAAGAATGCCATTCATGCTGTTCATTCCCATGCCAATGCCCATAAATCCATTCATAGCACCGCCTGCATTAGAACCTGCATCTTTAATACCCTCTGTAATATTCTTTACAGCCATACCACGCATTACATTGAAATCTGACCCCAGCATTGCACCTTCATTTCTCATATTGATGAGCTTCTGAGACGCTTCGTCATAAGAAATACTTCCGATACCTACAGCCTGTACTTCGATACCGCGCATCTTATACCAGTCTTCGTCCAGAATATTTGCCATGTATCTGCCAAGTTCTACCGCCTTTGATGTTACATGAGAAATTCTTGTACCATCTGCTGACATCTGGTTAATGGCAGCCTGTAATGCCTGTAAAAATTCGTTCAGATACTGTTCATTTACTTCTTCAATTTCTAAATGTTTTGCATTTCTCGGTACTACTTCTGCATAGAACTGCAATGGATTTGCAATTTTAATCGAATATGTACCATGCGCTCTTAAAAACAGTTCTGCATTGTAGAATCCGTCAAAATAATTGATCGGATTTCTTGTACCAAATTTAATTCCTTTAATTTCCTGCAAATTGATATAGTATACCATCTGCTTTGATGGTGTTTCACCGCCAAATTTAATACGCTCAAACGCATCCTTTAAGCTTTCTTCTAATTCTCCATTAAATAAAGATGGCTTTGCCGTATTTTCAACTTTATAATAACCCGGCTCAGCCGTATAATCGATTACCTTGCCGCCGTCTACTAACAACATCATCTGATTGTCATATACATGAATCACAGAACCATTTGTAACTACATTATTACTGCCTTTTACATTCTGACCCTTTCGCACAAGAACACCGCTGGTAAAAACGGTGCGTTCTCCCATATCATCCGGTTCGATTGCCTCTAGCCAAGAGTCAGCAAGTGTCTTTCCTACTGCTCCTATTGCTGCCTTAATAATTCCCATATCATTTTCCTCCTTAAACGGTTCTTTCAAAACGTACTATTCCGTATCGTCACTTCCCATATTCTTTGGACATCCTAAAGATAACCATTTCAAATATCCATTCATGAAGACATCAATTTTACCATCCATCACACTATCCACATTACCGCTTTCCACACCGGTTCTATGGTCCTTTACCATGGTATATGGCTGCATTACATAAGAACGGATCTGATTGCCCCAGCCGATTTCCGTTACTTCACCACGTATGCCCGCCGCCTTTTCCATATTTTCCTGCTGCTTCAATAAATAAAGCTTTGCCTTTAACATCTGCATTGCCTTATCCTTATTCTGGAACTGGGAACGTTCATTCTGGCACTGTACCACAATTCCGGTAGGAAAATGTGTAATACGGATAGCAGATGAAGTTTTATTAATATGCTGTCCGCCTGCTCCGCTGGAACGGTAAGTATCAATTCGAATATCGTCATCTTTAATTTCAATATCCATATCATCTTCAATATCCGGCATTACATCACAGGATACAAACGAAGTCTGCCGCTTTCCTGCCGCATTAAAAGGAGAAATACGCACCAGACGATGCACACCTTTTTCTGATTTCAAATATCCATAGGCATTTTCACCATTAATCTGGAATGTAATGGATTTAATTCCTGCTTCTTCACCATCTAATGAATCCAGCACTTCTAACTGAAATCCCCTTGCATCTGCCCATCTGGAATACATACGAAACAGCATCGATGCCCAATCGCAGGATTCTGTACCGCCTGCTCCCGCATGCAGAGATAAAATGGCGTTGTCTTTGTCATATTCGCCTGACAACAGCGTCTTAATACGGATACCTTCATAAGTATCGATAAATTCCTGTAATTCTGCTTCAATTTCCGGAATCAGACTTTCATCATTTTCCTCATATCCCATTTCAATCAATGTAGCAATATCATCAAACTGGGAGGCCAGTTTTTCATAAGTTGCCACATCATCTTTCATGCTTTTTAATTCTTTCATCTTGTTCTGTGAAACTGCCGGGTCATTCCAAAAATCTGCCGACTCCATTTCACGCTCAAGCTCCTGGATTTTTTGTTCTTTATTTACCAGGTCAAAGTGAATCCCTCACTTCCTGCAGTGGTTCCCGGTAAGTATTTAATGTAACTTTAAACTGATCAAGTTCTACCACAGTATCACCCTCTTTCTTATATTTGTTCAGTTCCTTCTTAAATACAAGATTCGCAAATCCATCAAAATCAGCTGCGCTGATGGGATTTGCTCACTCCTGTATCATGTTCTCACGTACTTTGCAGCGAGTGCAAAGTACTATTCTTATATTGTATGCATTTTTCCTATATTATGCAAACTCTTTTCAAACAGATTTAAGTACTATTTGGCATTCAGTTCTGCGTTAAGCACCTCTAATGCCTTTAAAATCTGATTATCGTACTTTCTTTCATATTCTACCCCATCCGGATCCAGATACTCATACTCTAATTCAATATCTGGCTCAATGCCCACTTCATGAATATAGTTGCCGTTCGGCGTAAAATATTTCGCTGTTGTAAGCTTTACTGCATCTCCATCTGACAGTGGAAAAATGGTCTGTACAATCCCTTTTCCAAAGGTAGTGGTTCCAATTAATGTGCCGTACTCGTAATCTTTAATTGCGCCTGCCAGAATTTCCGATGCACTGGCACTGTCTTCATTTACCAACACAGCCATCGGAATATCCATATAAGTACTTCCGCTGGAAGAATAATCCTGACGATTGCCTGCCTTATCTTCAATATATACCAAAAGACCTTCCGGTAAAATTGTATCCAAAATTTCCACAACAGAACTAACCATTCCGCCCGGATTATAACGCACATCTAAAATCATTGCCTGCATTCCCTGTGCTGTTAATTCCTCTACTGCCTGCTTAAATTGATGCGCTGTGTCTGCTTCAAAGGAATCAATTAAAATATACCCAATTCCATTTTCCATCATTTCATAATCGATACTTGGAAGCGTAATATCGGCGCGCTCCACATCAAAAGATAAATACTCATCTGTAGTCGGACGGTAAATTTCTAAATGCACTGTAGTACCAGCCTCGCCTCGAATAAGCTTCACGAGCTCTGATACTTCCATGCTGGTTCCATCTACTCCGTCTACAGAGATGATAATGTCCTCGTTTTTAAGACCAGCCTCTTCCGACGGCGTGCCTTTATAAACCTTTGTAATCGATACAATCATCGTATCCAAATCCTGCGTCAATCCGGCACCAATTCCATAATACTGTCCGGTTGTACTAAGCTGTAACTCTGTATAATCTTCTTCATTATAATAAACAGAATACTTATCTCCCAAACCTTCGATCAGACCTTCATACATGCTGTTTTGTATTTCTTCCACTTCTACATCATTGTAATAATACAAGCTTGCATAAGCAGTAAGTTCATTTATCTTATCGACAGCCTCTTCATCCAGTATTCCGCTTGCTGCCTGCTGCATCACACTATTATGAACATCTCTGTTTGTAAATACAATTTTGGTATTCGTTGCCATGCAGGTAATTCCTACCCCCAGTCCTACGGCAAAAATGGTCATAAATATCCCAATGAATACTCCTAACCCGATTTTGCTCTTTGGTCTTTCCGGTTCCCATACTTCATATTCATTTTGATTCTGTTCATCCATCATTTCTTCCCCCTGTTTCATTATAATGAAAAAAATCCCTGTCTTATGACAGGGATTCTAAACAACAACATATTTTAAAATTTATGGTCTGGCCAAATATCCCCATGGACTTACATATGTTCCGTTTAATGATACACCAAAATGTAAATGTGGTCCAGTAGAAATACCTGTACTTCCAACTTTTGCAATTACTTCACCGCCAGCCACTTCATCACCTACACTTGCCAGCAGCTTTGAACAGTGCATATATACCGTGCAAAGTCCGCCGCCATGGTCAATCGTTATATAATATCCCGCTGAACTGCTGTAACGTGAAATAATAACCTTGCCTGGTGCTGCTGCTACAATATCCGAACCGGATGCTGCACCAATATCGATACCTTTATGATTGGAAGAAGCTCCTGCTGTCGGCGATTGTCTCGGTCCAAAATCACTTGTTACCCTTTTGCTGCTTGGCACCGGCCAGGTATATCCGCCGGTATAAGCCTCACCTTTATTCTCACCTTTTTCGGCATTCTCTGCCATAATACGCTTAATCTCTGCAATAACCTCTTCCTGTGCCTGAATTTCAGCTTCAATCATCTCTGCCTCATCCTGAGCATCTGCCAAATCGGATTTGATTCCAGCAAGTTCTTCTTCTTTTTGTGCCATTACACTGGCTACATTCGCTTTTTCACGCTCCACACCGGCTTTCATGGTTTTAAGTGTTTCGCGTTCTTCTTCCAGCTGCACCTCAAATGCTTCTATTTCTGCAACTGTATTCTTAAAGTCCTCTAATTTCTGTCTGTCATACTGCTGAATCTGATGAATATATTCGGCAGAATTTAAAAACTCTGAAATACTCTCTGCTGCAAAAAAAGTTTCTATATAAGAATACTGTCCATTCTCATACATATACTGAATACGAAGCTTCATATCTTCATACTGCTTTGCCGCAATATCCTTTGCTTCCTGCAGCTTTACCTTTGTTTCTTCGATTTCTTTATTTTTAGCACTCAGCATATTTTCCAGCTCCGTAATTTTTGCTGAAATGCTAATCATGCTTTTATTTAACTCGGATATTTTCCCTTTTACATCACTTTGGGAATCCTTTAAATCATCTACGATATCCTCTGCCTTATCCAGCTGATTCTTTAACTCATCCAATTCCTTCTCTGCATTCGTAAGATCAGAATTTGTCACATCTGAACTGACAGAAGATGCCTGCACCGTCATCGTAACTGTTGCCAAAAGCAGTATGACGGCTAATCCTATCCGTTTCTTTAAACCTTTTTTCTTCATATACCTCTAACTACACTCTCAAATGCTTTCTTGTAGTAATATGGCTTCCGATATAGCCGATACCCACACCTAAAATCAAAGCTACCGGTATCAGGCTCTTAAATACCTCTTCTGCGGAAAGGAACTGCATCATACTTCCAATTGCATTGAAATTTGCTCCGATATAGGTAACAATTTCCCCATACAAAACATAAAGAATGCCCAGTGGAATCGCTGCTCCGATTAAGCCAATTACAACACCTTCTACTACGAATGGTGCGCGGACAATATAGTCAGTTGCACCAATTAATTTCATAATGGCAATCTCTTCCTTACGGACAGAAATACCTACCATAATGGTATTGCTGATCAAGAAAATGGCAACACCTAATAAAATCAAAATAATTCCTGCCGAAATATAACCGATTAACTTATTGAAATCAGATAAGGTATCAGCTACCGTTTCTGACTGGTTTACCTGACGAATTCCGTCTATTGCTTCCAAATAAGTTACCAGTGTTTTCTGCATAGAAATATCATTCATATAGATAGAATAACTGGCTGAGTTCGCCAATGGATTATCATTTGCAAAGCTCTCTGCTACTGCTTCATTTCCATTGAAATAAATATCCTTAAAGCTTTCCCATGCAGCTTCCGGAGATGTATATTCAATACGTGACACTTCTACTCTCGCACGAATCAGGTCTCCGATTTCTTCTATTCTCTCTTCTGTAATACCTTCATCAAAAAGTACCGTAACTGCTACCCCAGCTTCAGCTTCTTTCACCATAGACTGGAAGTTCGTTACAATAATGAAGAAAAGACCAAACAGGAAAATACAGGCTGTCATCGTAGCGACCGATGCAAGGGAAAACATTATATTTCGCCAAATATTTTTTAATCCTTGCTTAATCGTATAAAAAAATGTACTAATCTTCATCGCTGCCACCGCCTTCCTCATCACTAACCACAACACCTCTATTCATGGTGATGACACGTTTATTCATGGCTCTTACGATTTCCAAATTATGTGTTACGACAACCACTGTTGTTCCTTTTTCATTAATTTCTTCTAATAACTTCATGGTTTCCCATGCATTATTATTATCCAGATTTCCTGTTGGTTCATCAGCCAGCAAAATCTTTGGCCGATTAATCAATGCTCTTGCTATCGCCACGCGCTGCTGTTCACCGCCTGATAGCTGGCGCGGAAAAGAGCGGTATTTCGCAGCCAGTCCCACCATTGAAAGCATGGCTGGTACATTTTTCTTAATACTGCGGTTTGGCTCGCCAATCACACGCTGCGCAAAAGCCACATTTTCATATACATTTCTGTCATCCAATAAACGAAAGTCCTGAAACACTACACCAATATTTCTTCGAAACTTTGGAATATGCCGTCTTTTAAGCTTATTCAGCTTTTGTCCGTTTACCGTAATAACGCCTTCTGTCGGGTTCAGTTCTTTTAACAAAAGTTTTATTAAGGTGGATTTGCCCGAACCGCTGTCTCCTACTATAAATACAAATTCACCTGCGTCAATATTAATGTTTACATCATTTAATGCTGGGATTCCAGCTGCATATGATTTACTTACGTGCTCTAAGCTAATCATAGCTACCTCCTAACTTCTAGTAATCCAATGTCTCCATATACTTCATATATTTGACAACCATTAATGCAATTTTAAAGGTAATTGCATCTTCAAATACACGCAAATCAAGACCGGTCGACTTCTGGAGCTTGTCTAAACGGTACACCAAGGTATTTCTATGGATATAAAGCTGTCTGGACGTTTCAGAAACATTCAAACTATTCTCAAAAAATTTGTTAATCGTAGTAAGTGTCTCTTCATCAAAATCATCCGGTGATTTTCCATCAAAAATCTCTTTAATAAACATCTTACAAAGCGGAATTGGAAGCTGATAAATTAAACGGCCAATTCCTAATGTAGAATAAGCAATCACATCATGCTCCTCAAAGAAAATCTTGCCTACATCAAGAGCCATTCTGGCCTCTTTATAAGAACGTGATACTTCCTTAATCTCATTCACAATTGTACCATATGCAACATGCACATTCGAATCTGCGTCCTGACGGAATAAATTCACAATGCTTTCTGCTGTTTTATCTAAATCTCCGTATGTTTCGTTATCAGCCACTTCCCGGACTACAATAATATTCTTTTCATCGACTGCTGTCACAAAATCCTTAGACTTGCCGCCAAAAATACCACGAATCTTTTCTAATTCGTTGCCATCTTTGTCTCGATTTGTCTCTACAATAAATACCACACGGCGTACCTCCGTGTCAATGTGAAGCTTTTTCGCACGATTATAAATATCTACTAATAATAAATTGTCCAAAAGAAGATTCTTAATAAAATTGTCCTTATCAAAACGCTCTTTATATGCTACCAAAAGGTTCTGGATTTGAAAACCGGCAATTTTTCCCACCATATAAACATCATCACTATCTCCATTTGCAAGAAGGATGTATTCTAACTGATGTTCATCGAAAACTTTGAAAAACTGGCATCCGCTGACAACCTGACTATCCGCTGGCGACGCTGCAAAAGCCAGCGCAGGTTCAATGTACTTTTCTGCATCGTTAAATGTCGCTGCAAGGACTTTCCCTTCCACGTCAATCACGCAAAGATCGATTCTTGTAATTCCTTTTAGTCCGTCAATTGTGTTTTGAAGTATCTGGTTTGATATCATGGTTTCGCTCCTTTTTGCTGCTTATTGGCAACTTTCACAAAAAAACTCATCTTTTTTTATCGCAAATATAAATACCTAATTCTCATTTTAATGCAATTCGCCAAAAAAAGAAAGAGGAAATGCTCATTTTTTTATGCATTTCCTCAATAATTTTGTTACTGTTCATTCCATTCTCAGCAACAATTTCCTTTTAAGAAACAACACAATATAACATACACTTATTTTCACCGGAATACATTCCCTTTGCCTAAAGGCCTGCTGCGATAAAAACATAATCCCAAAACACATTTTTTATTAATAACTCGCTGCATAATTTTTCCTCTTTCAAAAAAACAACTTTATTATTTCTTCACAAAACATACATTCGTTTTCCTTACTATGTAAACCACTTTTTCAACAGAGCTTTTTTGTGGATAACGTGGATAACTTCGTGTATAACTTATTTTTTTCGTGTTTATAGGCGTTTTTAATGTGGATAAGTTTGGGAAAAGTTTTCCACATTTCTTAACCACATCTAAAATTTTGTGCATCTTGCTATTTTTAATTTTCCTCTGAAATATACCTTTTTTAGAAAATTCTTCTTACACAAATAATGGATCTATATGCTGCCGGTGAAGTATATTTAATACCCTCTCTCGCATTGCTTGCGTGCACAATTGTATCATTTCCAACATAAATTCCCACATGTCCACTATAGCAGATAATATCTCCCGGCTGCATATCAGATACACTTACTTCATAGCCCACGCTACGCATAGACTTAGATGAATGCGGCAAAGAAACTCCAAATGCTGCATATACGCTCATAACAAAACCTGAACAGTCTGCACCATTTGTAAGGCTCGTACCGCCATATACATACGGATTTCCCACAAACTGAGCTGCATAATTTACTACGGCCTGGCCATTTGAACTGCCTGATGATGTATAACTGCTTTCTCCGGCAGCCGCTGCTGCCGCCGCTGCTTCCTGTTCCTTTTTACGTCTGGCTGCTGCTGCCGCTGCTGCCGCTTTTCTACGTTCTTCTGCTTCTTTCTTTAAACGTGCTTCCTCTTCTTCTTTTGACTCAGCCTGCACAAACTCCGTCCAAAGCTTTACATAATCTGTTGACACATAACCCTCTCCTTCTGAAGTGGTTACCTTTACCCAGCCATCCATATACATGGACTCATCCACAACAACAAAGTCATCTCCCTCCGGAAGCATTGTAAGAACCTTAGCATCTCTGTTCGGCTCTTTTCTTACAAATAACGTCTGAGTTGTAACTTCCGCATAACGGATGCTGACTTTTCTGGCCAGTTCCTCATTATCTACTACTACATATTCACATTTTACATAGCCAGTCACACTGCCGGAAGTAATCTTATACCAGCCGTTTTCTGTTGTTTCCAGTACTTTTGCCGCCGAATCATCATAAAGCTTTCCTAATACTTCGCCTTCTATGTCTGCTTCTGCGCGGATATTTACATAGTTATCCACCTGTGCAATCGCAATTCCCTTGTATGGTTCTCTTAACATTTCTACCACTTCTGCAGTTTTATTAATTCTGCGCTTTGCATTTGCCACTAATCCCTGCACGACAGGAATGCCTTTATCTTCTTCCACAAGCTCTGTTGTTTCTGTTTCTTCCACCATTTCAGTAGTCTCAATCTGTTCTGTAGCTTCAATCTGTTCTGTGGCATAAACCGGCATCATAAAAGCCGGTGCTTCTCCTATAAACATTGTACCTGCTAAGGTCAGACACAATGCTGTTCTCCATCTTTTTATCATATGTATAAAACTCCTCTATTTTGTTACTGTTGACTCTGTTCCGACAGCAAGTGTCTGATAGCTCACGAAACAGTAATCTTATCTTTCATTTATTACAAATTTGTTACAATTATTGTTGGAATATTATAACAAAGGTATTTTTCGCTGTCAATCATCTTCCTACTTTAATATTGCACTTACCAAAAAAATATGTCATAATGTGGGTACAGCAAAACATCTTTACACACCCGAAAGGAGGAAGTGTTTCTATGGATATCACTGGTGTAGGGTTTGCTTTAAATACCGTATCGTCATACAATATTGGTTCATCTACAGGTGCTGTAACACTTCCAGAAATGATAGGTGTTGCTATGCTCGATAAGACCATGGAATTAAACCAGCAGTTGAATACAGAAATGATTCAGGCACTGGAACATTCTGTTACACCACACTTGGGCGGTAATGTTGACGTATATATCTGACAGCAACCCAAAAAGCAGCTGCATTGCAGCTGCTCTTTTGTTTTTAAACTTTTCGTATTGCTCTTTCTGTAATCTCGATTCTGCGCTCTTTATACAGTCTTCCCACTGCACGCTTAAACGCATTCTTGCTCAGCCCGGTCTCTCTTTTAATTACTTCCGGCGAAGCCTTATCTGTAAATGGAAGCACTCCGGCAAACTCTTCGATTACCTGCATTACCAGTTCCGCATCATCTTCCATCTGAATGTAAGCCTTATTGCGAAGCGTTACATCTAATTTACCATCCTCTTTTACTCTTGTAACCTTAGCCTCAATTACATCTCCCACCCGAAGCTTGCTGCAGTCTTCATGACGTGGAATCATTGCAGAATATTTGTCATCGACAGCCAAAAAGGTTCCAAAATTATCACTGAATTCGTAAATACGGCCGTTTACAATATCTCCCTCTTTATATGGAGAAGCTTTTGACAATAAGTCATACAGTTTTTTCATACTGGCACAGAGACGGCTGCTCTTATCAATATAAAGTGTTACCAGAATTTCATCTCCTGCATCTACTTTTCTGCTCATCTCATGAAATGGCAAAAATAAGTCCTTCTCTAATCCCCAGTTTAAAAAAGCTCCAATTTTTCCAACTTCAATTACTTCTAATACAGCTAAACCTCCTAATGTAATCGCCGGTGTATTCGTCGTTGCTATCATTCTATCCTTTGAATCTTTATATAAGAATACCTTTATTTTATCCCCGATTCCGGTATCTGCCGGCACCTGTTTTTCCGGCAAAAGCACACGGTTCTCTGCGTTTTTATCTTCTGCCAGATATACACCAAAAGCTACTCTTTTTACTACTGTCAATTCCTGATATTCGCCTAATTTTAACATTTTTCCTCCTATTTAAAATCTGTTATTCCGTCTGCATATTTTTTCCAACAAATTGAATGACCGCATATGGCTTCTGCGATTCATCCGTCAAAACGACTGTGATGGCATTTTCCTGTGTATAAATCACTGGATACAGCACATCTCCTAACACTGCGGCTTTACGGTATTCAGCGCGAATACGCTCTGCAGCAAACCCTTCCGGCAAATACGCTTCTGCCACCATAATATACTTACCATTATTCATATGTTCATTTGTATCAATAAAAAACTCTTGAACTGTCACAGGCTGTCCTGCTTCGCCTTCTCCCTCAACCTTAATTTTGCGGTCAGACCAGTCAAATTCCAGCGGTTCCTGAATCACTTCATCATAAGCAGATGCCACTTCTTCCGGAATGCGAACTGGTTTTTTCGTACCAAAATTAATGTATACCCAAAGGGAATTTGCTCTGGCAATCTCCTCTCCCTGTGCATCTGTTACATAAAAATTACGATGACCATAAAATCCCTTGAACGAACACGGAAATGTGCCTACAGAAATCTCTTCACATACCTTTGGCATTTTCTTTACAATGATTTCCCATGAGGATAAAATCCATGCCTCATTTCTTTCCCGCAAAGTATCCATACCCACTCCAAGTCCTTCTGACTGAAACGTGCAGGTATCCTGCAGATAATCCGTAAGCGCTGCCAATTTCAGCTTCTTTTCCTTATTTACTTCACTAAATCTTACTTTACTTTTAAATTGATACATATTACTACCTCAAATACTCCTATATATTTACATTACATAATCCCTATCCATTACAGTTTTTTCGCCATCAGACAGTAAATATCAGATGGCGAAAGAACGTGATTCAGGGGTTATCTTCTGCGGGCAACCTTAGTTGCCTGTGAAGACGAATTTTCATGCATAAAACAATCCTTACTGAGAATTCCGCTGCAGTAAATTATAAATGGGAGTACCCAAACGCATTAGCAAATGCATCAATCTGTTTCTTATTCTTACACATAGAACATCCTTCCGGAGCATACACCTTGTAATCCGGAATATCTTCAATGCTAAACAATGATTTAATCGGAATACCCATAGAACTATTAGCCACACTGAATATCGCACTGATTCCGCTGACATTCGCACCATAATATTTAAGTGCGTGTGTCGCCTTAATAATGGTCTGACCGGTTGTTGCAGAAGCTAATAACAGCAGAACATTTTTTCCCTTAATCATCGGCTGAATATTATCTCTGAAAAGCAACTGACCGGCATTTGTTACTTCTGGTGTTGTTATGTAGATAGTCTTATGATAATTGATAGAAATAATTCCAGCTTTACTAAGTTCTTCGGCAAGATATGCACCTATGATTTCACAACCATCCATACACATAATTGTATCCACAATTGTTGTCGGTTCAATTTTTTTGCTTAATTCTTCAGCAACAGCAGACGCTTCATTCAAGCGACTCTTAATTGTTGTCATGTCTAGATAATAATTAACATGTGAGTTCGGGGTAATGAAATGTCCTGGAATAGCTTTCAATACAACATTTGGATTTTCCTTCAAAGGAATTTTAATCATTTCTTGCATATATTGTCCTCCTTATTGTCTGAATTGCGCGACAATTATTTATTCATATTGTAAAACAATATCCAATTTAATGCAATATATTTATTCATTATTGAAACAAAATGGAAAATAATTTTATTCTAAACCAAAACGAATCCAACATCTCCGGACATGAAAAAACCTCAATAGCTTTCACTATTGAGGTCATCTAGCAGGGCTACAAGGATTCGAACCTTGAAATGACGGAGTCAGAGTCCGTCACAGATTGCCCTATTTCCCTTGAAAAATCAAGGATTTTCCTCACCACACAAAAGTGAATTGACCTATGGATTGACCTATGACTCTTCAAT
>CAYYZV010000003.1:0-35376 GCA_964476275.1 uncultured Roseburia sp. | reverse complement strand
CAGCTCATACCTGTAACTGTATATTGTTTCATAAGCCACCTCTATTTTAATAATTTTTGTATCATAACTGCAAGTTCTTCTACCGTCTCATTGTTCCCTGCTTTAATGTCATCCACCACACAGGTCTTAATATGCTCTGTCAAAAGAACTTTACTAAAACTATTGAGTGCTGCATTTGCCGCGGATACCTGTGTCAATATATCTACGCAATACGCATCATTATCTACCATATTTTTAATTCCCCGTATCTGCCCCTCAATTCTGTTCAAGCGGTTCAGCAAATCTTTATGTTCTTTTTCAGAACGAACTTTTGTTCTGTTACAGCAGCATTTTTTTTCTTCCATATCGTTCCTCCTTCTTTCTAGATTATATACCCCGTAGGGGTATATTGCAACTCTTTTATCATTCTATCTGATATGCAAGAGACATAAAAAGATATTTTATAAAATAAAAGAAAGCACAGAAAAATGATAGCGTTCTGCCATTTTTCTATGCTCTCACATTTTATTTAATAAATCGATTCTCTATTCTTCAATGTGATCTCTTCCCTGCTCGATAATGGTTCTCACATGGTCATCTGACAATGAATAAAACACCGATTTTCCTTCTCTGCGGCTCTTTACCAGCTTATTTTGTTTTAAAATTTTAAGCTGATGCGAAATTGCCGACTGTGTCATGTTTAATGCCTGTGCAAGGTCACAAACACATACCTCCGTTTCAAATAATACAAATAAAATACGGATACGGGTCGAATCTCCAAACACCTTAAACAGCTCCGCCAAATCATACAGTTCTGTTGCTTCCGGCATTTTCTCCCGTACAATATTTAAGAGTTCTTCATGTACCTCTTGTGTATCGCAGATTTCTAGCGGTCTGTCACTCATGCTTTTTCTTCCTTCCATATATCGCTATTGCCGCGATTTAAAAATGCCTAACGTTCTTGTTGCATTAATCACTGCAATCACCATTACACCTACAATTTCATAAGCTTTTCATTACCAACTGCAAGTTCTAATAATTCTGCTTCTATATATTCGGCGATAAAAAACTACGCCTCATATATAGCCCTCCGGGGGGATGCGCACACACGCGAACAAGGAACTTGTCCACTTCGTGACCGCGTGTGGCGCAGGCGGTAATTTTTAATCACCGCCTATATAGTATCGTATTATCTTTTACTTCTGTCACCTCAAAGTCAAACTTGAAAATTATAAATAGATTTCGCAGTCATCCTCTACAATCTTACAATTCTTAACCACTTCCTGCATAACAGCCTTTACATCTGCTCCATCTTCAAACTCAACAATCATTTTTAAAGCCATAAAATTTACAGTAGCGTCCTTTACACCAGCTGTCTTCTTTGCAGCTTCTTCCATTTTGTTCGCACAATTTGCGCAGTCTACTTCGATTTTGTAAGTTTTTTTCATGATTTTAGCTCCTTTTATGTATTTTCATTCTTTCATATGAACAAGCATTCATATGTTTAATTGTATTATAGCACTATGTCTTTATATGTCAAGTACTTTAGTACCAATTTCAAAAAAAGCGTATGATTTTACTGTTAAAAATCACACGCTTTTCTTAAGAAAGCTTTTACTTTTTATATTTTACATTCTATCCGGTGCAGAAAATCCTAATACATCAATACAGGTCTCTAACACTGCCTTTGTTAAACCAAGCAGACGAATATAAGACTTCTGTGTCTGTTCATTCTCTTCTGCCATAATCTTGGTGCCATGATAGAAGCTGTTGAAAGCATTTGCCAAATCATAGATATATGCACAAATTTTATGTGGTGCAGTCTCTTCATAAGCATTTTCCATCACTGCATTGAACTTCGCAAGCTCCATCATCAAATCTTTCTCACTCTTCGAATGAGACGCCTCAATCACTGCGCCTGTCTCATCCTTTCCAAGTCCATGATACTTATTCAAAATAGACTTGATACGAACAATTGTATATAAAATATATGGACCTGTGTTTCCTTCAAAGGAAGTGAAACGGTCTACGTCAAACACATAGTCCTTACTTGCCTGATTTGAAAGATCACCATACTTGATTGCTGCTAATGCAACTACCTTAGAAGTCGCTTTCGCTTCCTCTTCAGAAATTTCTAAGTTTTCTTTTGTTTTCTGATTCTCCACAATCTTTTTAAGCATCTCTTCATTGATTTCATTCACAAGATATTCCAAACGCATAACACCGCCATCGCGTGTTTTAAATGGCTTGCCATCTTTACCGTTCATTGTACCAAAACCAATGTGCTTTAGCTCCATTTCAGGGTCTACGATACCAGTCTTTTTCGCACAGCGGAATACCTGGATAAAGTGAAGTTCCTGTCTCTTATCTGTCAAATAAATGATTCCGTCCGGATTATAATCTTCTACACGCCAAACTAACGTAGCAAGGTCTGTTGTACTGTAAAGAGAAGCTCCGTCTGACTTTAAAATAATGCATGGAGGTATCTCTTTTGTATCTGTTTCTTCTTTTACATCTACAACTAATGCACCTTCACTCTCATATGCAAAGCCGCCGTCCTTCATCTTAGCCACCATATCCGGAATATAAGGCTGCGCGTCAGATTCGCCTTTCCATAATTCAAAAGAAACATTTAAGTTCTCATAATTCTTCTTTAAATCAGATACCGATACATTCAAAATATGTGCTAATAAAGCACGATATCCCTTTCTGCCCTGCTGCAATTCATTTGTAGCCTGCAATGCAGCTTCTTTATAAGCTTCATCTGTTTTTGACTTACCGCTGGCTGTCGGATAAATTTCTTCTAATTCTGCAATTGTAAATGGTGCTTCTGCCGGATATTCTCCCTCATATGCTTCATCAAAATATACTAATTCCGGTTTTCTGAGCTTTAATTCTGTAATAATTAAGCCCATCTGAAGTCCCCAGTCACCTAAATGCACGTCACCAATTACGTTATGTCCCATATACTTACCGATACGTTTTACGCTTTCACCGATAATCGCAGAACGCAAATGTCCTACATGAAGGGGTTTTGCCACATTTGGTCCACCATAATCTACCATAATCGTTTTCGGATTTTTCGCTTTTTCACAGCCAAAGCGTCCTTCATCCTTACACATATTTTCTACAAACTCTGCCAGATAAGCTTCATCAATCTTTAAATTCAAAAAGCCCGGCTTTACCGATTCTGCCATAGAAAACATTGGATTTACAACCAGCTTTGCTGCAATATCATCTGCAATCATAAATGGTGCTTTCTTATATTCCTTTGCAGCTGCCATAGCTCCATTACACTGATATTCACAAAGATCTGGTCTGTTAGATAAAGTAACCTTGCCATACTTTGCATCATAACCGCATTCCACAAAAGCTTTTGTCACTTCATCTGTAATCAAATCTAAAAACTTCTTCATACTATATTCCTCTTTCTGATTCTTTTAACTTTTCATCGTGTGATTATTCAGAGTCAGGCTCGAATAATCACATTGTATCATCTATTTCTAAAAAGTCAAATGCCTTTGCTCTATTTCGGGCGTTTCACTGCCGCAATCGCTGCCACCTTTATCTTCACCGGGCAAAGCTTCATCAAACGAAACGATAATCCCGGAATAGATTCTTCCTTATTATATAAAAAACGTTTATAGGCATAATCTGCCACCTGTTCCGGTGTCATCGCCCCCTTCGGTGTCATACTTCCTGCCCGCTTAAAAAATCCGGTATCTGTCGTTCCCGGACAAAGCGCACATACCGATACACCCCGCCGTTTCGCCTCATAACGCACTGCCTTTGTATAGCTTAATAAAAAGCTCTTGCTGGCATAATAAGACGCTGTATATGGTCCCGGCTGATAGGCCCCTGTCGAACATACATTTAAGATTCTGCCGGAATGCCTTTTGTACATATCTTTGATAAACAGCTTCGTTAAAACTACCGGTGTCATCATATTTAAAACCATTAACGCTTCGTCATCTTCGACTGATATCTGCTCTACAGCACCAATTGTGCCAATTCCTGCATTATTGACCAGTACATCAATTATATGTCCATCTTTTTGTACTGCCCTATAAAGCTGCTCTGCTGCTCCCTGCTTTGCCAAATTTAACGTATATATACTGACAGGTACATGATACGTTTCTAATATCTGCTTTGCTTCAAGGAGCTTTTCTTCATTCGAGGCCGCTAAAAGCAACATATGTCCGTCTGCCGCAAACTTTTTCGCTAACTCCAGTCCAATACCGCTGCTTCCACCGGTTATTAATACCTTTTTTATTGTCTCTTTCTGCATAATGTCTGCTATACCCTGCGGCATTCTGCCATAAATGCTTCGATTGCATCTGCGTCACGTATAATTCCTTCAGAAAGCACCTCACAGCCATCTTCTGTAATCAATAAATCATCCTCAATGCGAATACCAATTTCCCATTCGTCTATATATAATCCCGGTTCATCGGTAATGACTGCCCCCGGACGCAATTTTGCATTTGAAGCAACGGTTACATCATGCACATCAATTCCAAGATGATGTGATACGCCATGCATGTAATATTTGCTGATTTCTGACTCTTCTTTTATTAAGCCAAGCTCCATGCAGCCCTCTGCCAGTACCTTCTTACAAATATCATTCAGTTCTGCTGTCGTCATTCCTGGCTTTGCAGCTTTAACAACCTCGCGGTTCGCCTTTAGTACAATCTCATACACCTGACGCTGTTTTTCACTATATTTTCCATTCACCGGATAAGTTCTGGTAATATCAGAACAATAACCTTCCCACTTTGTACCCAAATCTAATAAAATCAAGTCTCCGTCTTTACAAGTGTCACGGTTGGTCTCATAGTGAAGCATTGTTCCATTTATGCCGCTTCCAGCGATTGTTGCAAACGATGGTCTTTCACCGCCCATATAATGTACTATATATTCAAAATCAGCCTGCACCTGATATTCTTTCTTCTCCGGCGCAAGATTTTTCAGTACATTTTTTAATCCCTCATCGGTCACACGGATAGCTTCCTTAATGAGTACCACCTCATCCGCATCTTTTTGCATACGCATTTCTGCCACGATTGGGTGCAGATTTTTTACAGGTACACCGAGATATTTTTCTGCAAATTCTTTTGCTTTTAACGTATTGTAATCCGGCATGTCATTATATTGCTCGCGGTAACAGTCAAAATACAGATATGCCACGTCTTCTCTTGACATGATACGGCTGATATCAGACTCAAAACTGTCAAAATAACGCACATTTTCAATACCTGTAACCGCTTTTGCCTCTTCCACACTGACTTTTTTGCCTGTCCAACGGACTACCGCCGGATCTGCTTCTTCGATGTAAAGTGTAATTTTTGGCTCCTTTACCGCCTTATCCATCACTAAAATCATATGATCTCTTCTAAGGCCTGTTAAATAAAAGAAATTTCGATTGGCTTCAAATGGTGCATATTCATCTGCACTGACATGTACTTCCACACCGGAAAATAAAATCAATACCGAATTTGACTCCATTTTTTCAAAAACTTCTTCCCGTCTTGCTTTATAATTCATAAAAATCTCCGTTTTTATCTTTATTTTTCTTTCTGTTTTTTTGCAATCTGTTTATCCTGCTCCTTACGGCGCATATCATCCCGCACTAAACGATAAACTGCTGCGGCAATCGGTACACCAATTAACATACCTGTAATACCCATAAGTGCCCCGCCAATGGTTACTGCTGCCAATACCCAAATAGCCGGAAGTCCTAAGGAACCGCCTACTACCTTCGGATAAATCAGATTTCCTTCTAACTGCTGCAGCACTAAAAGGAATACAACAAACAATAATGCCTTAATTGGCGAAACTGTCAGTATCATAACAAAACCAACCACACCGCCGATATAGGCTCCGGCTACCGGAATCAATGCAGTAAAACCGATTAATGCACCGATCATGCCTGCATATGGGAATCTAAATACCAGCATACCCAAAGCACAAAGTACACCTAAAATAATGGCTTCTGTAAACTGTCCCACAATATAACGATGGAAGCTTTCATTTACTATACCTGTCACATAATTGATTTTTCTGACTGCTTTCTCTGGCAAATAGCTTTTCATCAATCGTCTGTACTGGTCTAATAATGTTTCTTTTCCCAGCAGAAAATAAATTGCAAAAATAAATGCCAGTACTCCGGTAACTACACCCGAAGCTGCTGTAGATACAGCTGAAACAACTGCTCCGACTGTACTGCCCAAACCACTTGTAACTGCGCCTATGATATCATTCATCAATGTTTTCCAGTCAATTCCATTCAACTGCTCATACAAATCATCCGGTGCAATTTCCTGTACAAATTCACTGCTTAAAAGTGCTTCCATTGCAGGCGGAATATCAGAAATCAATAAGCGAATACAAGAAGTAAGTTCCGGTACAACTAAGCCCATAATCAGCGTAATAATTAACACAAAGCTTAGCATCGCAAGCAGCATACATGCCGGAAGCTTTATTTTCTGTAAAGTTTTATTCTGCGTTCTCTCAAAAAAACGCTTTTCATAAAATGTCATTAAAATATTAATGATATACGCGATTACCAAGCCCACGATAATCGGTGACGCTGCACTAAATAGCTGTTTTGCTATCCCCATTACCGGCTCCCAATAATGAATTGCCAGATAAAATACAAACGCCGTTACTCCCAATTTCAAACAATTTTTCCATTCCAGCTGCATATTCGAACCTCCCATACACAATTTAATTGTTTTTAAATATTATATTGCGATAAGGCAGCAATGCCTTCAACAGAATCCCGCCTAATATATAACAGGAAATCACCTCTCCGATTCCTACGGTTATCATAAAAAAAGGAATGCTTCCTTCTGCCCCATATACATAGGCCAGTACAAATGGTACAATCACCGCATTTGCTGCAATCGGCGGCAGCGGCACCAGCCATTTATTTCCCCGAAGCAGATAACTTCCCACTGCTCCAATCAGCGTAGCAAGGCTTCCAAATAATACATCCATCGGCAGACAGCCTGTTAACAAATTACTTAGAAAACAACCTACTGTCAGGCCCGGTATGGCCGCAGGTGTAAAATAAGGCAAAATGGTCAATGCCTCTGAAATCCGTACCTGAACAGCGCCGGAAGCCAAATGAAATGCACTGACAAAATAAGTCAGTACAACATAGATGGCCGCAATCAATGCGGCCTGTGCTACAAATAATACTTTCTTGTTTCTCATAAAAAATTCTCCTTTAGTTTTGTTTTTAGTGAGGAAGGTCTCGAACTCACTTTAGTTATTATCACTGGTCAATTCCAGCAACAATCATATTTATTCTCTGTTTCCAGAATTAATAATGCTCTGAAGTGTTGCATTTTTCTCATTCAAAATCATCTGTACCTGATCTTTTGTCACATGATCCACTTCTCCCTGCCCATAAGTGCCTGAATAAGAACCTGTTGTGGCATTATAGGTCTGTTCTTTTAACACCGCTTCCATATAGGCCTGTTCTATCTCTGCCTGCTTCTTTGCCTCATCTTCTATCTTTTCCTGCTCCAGACGATCAATTACTTCTTTTGCTTCGCTCATTTTAGCCTCTTCTTCCCTGCGTCTTTCTTCCTCCGGGTCGATATAATTCACATTCCAATACTTTATTATGCTGCTTTTAATACGCTCTCTTTTATTCTTCTCAGCAATTAAATCTCTTCCGAAACTAACCATACTGGCACCATGCCTTTCATCAACTTTATATTATGTAAAACACAAAATCCTAATATAAATGATACCATTATCTGTTAAGAAAAAAAAGTGATTTCTATATATTTTATAAATTTTTTAAAAATATTATTATAACATGCAGCGTATAAAATTTCCGAAATCTGCAAAAACTGCCTGTATAAAAATTGTGCTTGGTTACTGTTCACTTCGTTCGCAGTAACTGTACTTGCATAAAATTACAGGAGGCTTTCATGGGCGCATATAAAGTTGACATCTGCGGGGTAAATACCTCAAAACTCCCTATACTCAAAGAAGAAGAAAAAGAAGTATTATTCAAACGAATCAAAGCAGGGGACATGGAAGCCAGAGAAACTTACATTAAAGGCAATCTCCGTCTTGTCTTAAGTGTTATCCGGCGTTTTTCGGGAAATGCTGAAAACGCCGATGATTTGTTCCAAATCGGCTGTATTGGTCTCATCAAATCAATTGACAACTTTGATCCAACCATAGGGGTTAAATTCTCTACCTATGCAGTTCCTATGATTATCGGAGAAATCCGCCGCTATCTGCGCGATAATAACAGCATCCGCGTCAGCCGTTCCTTAAGGGATACCGCTTACAAAGCAATTCATGCCAAAGAAATTCTTTCTAAAAATTCTTATAAAGAACCTACGCTTGCAGAAATTTCTAAAGAAGCCGGTATTCCGGAAGAAGAAATTCTTTACGCTCTCGATGCTATTCAGTGTCCTGTAAGCCTTTACGATCCGGTTTACACCGATGGCGGTGATACACTCTACGTCATGGACCAAATTAGCGATAAAAAAAATCGGGAAGAAAACTGGATTGAAGATCTCGCCATTGAAAGTGCTATGAAAAGGCTTTCGGAACGTGAAAACTACATTATTAATCTGCGTTTTTTTGAAGGAAAAACCCAAATGGAAGTAGCTGAAGAAATCCATATCTCTCAGGCACAGGTATCAAGACTGGAAAAAAGTGCACTAAAAAGCATGCGCGCATACTTAAATTAGGCGCGCATACCATAAAAAGTACACAAAAAGCTATTGCGCACTATCTATTTCTGCATTATAGTATTATAGAAAATATTACTAAGGAGAAATCTATGAAAGATACAAATATGAAAAAACGAATTATCATGTGCGTAACCGGTGTTATGATTTGTGGTATAAGCGTTGGATTTTTCAAACGTGCCGCTTTAGGTGTCGATCCATTTCAGTCCTTTATGAGCGGTCTTGATGCATTGATTCCAATTGAATTTGGAACCTTATATGTCATTGCCAATGTTGTTTTGTTATTATTCAGCCTATTCGCTGACAGACACTATATCGGACTTGCAACTATGATTAACCTTTTCCTGCTGGGGTATGTCGCGCAGTATACCTTAGAGCTTTTGCAGTTCCTATTCCCTGAACTTTCACTGATAGGAAAAGTATTGTTTTTCACAATCGGCATTTTACTTTCCTGCTTCTCTGCTTCATTATATTTCGTCGCAGATTTAGGCGTTTCTACCTATGATGCCATTGCTCTTATTATCACCGAAACCTGGAAAATCGGCAAATTCAAATATGTACGAATGATTACCGATTTCAGCTGCGTTGCAATTGGCATTATTCTTTACTTTATTGCAACCAAAAGCTTTGCTGGACTGCCGGCAATCGTAGGTGTAGGGACCATTATAACAGCCTTCTTTATGGGACCATTAATTGATGTATTCTCAGAAAAAATTTCAAAACCATTATTATATGGAAGAAACTAGTTCTGAATTGCTTAAAACAAGGGTGCCTTAAAACAATGATTTCTTAAAAAACATAGTTTGAGGCACCCTTTTTCCCATTCCCCAATCATACCTTCACTGATATTTTGTAACTATTCAGTACAGCACAAAACACTTGCTGTTTTGTGCGTAAGAATATGATTCAGGCGTGAGCAAACCCATCTGCGAAGCAGATTTCTCATGGGTTTGCGAATCGTAACTGTGAAGGTACTGAACAGTTACGATATTTTTATAAAATTCTGCCATCAGATGAAATCGTAACAATATTCCATGGAATAAATTTACCACTTGCCTGTAAGGCACGTTTTACTGCATTTTCAAGACCTCCGCAGCACGGAACTTCCATTCGTGTAACGGTAACACTCTTGATATTATTATGTTTAATAATTTCTGTCAGTTTTTCTGCATAATCACC
This sequence comes from uncultured Roseburia sp., assembly GCA_964476275.1. Classification (GTDB taxonomy): domain Bacteria; phylum Bacillota; class Clostridia; order Lachnospirales; family Lachnospiraceae; genus Roseburia. The sequence continues at coordinate 25,495 of CAYYZV010000003.1, read as the reverse complement.
TTCATCAAGCTTTGGACAGCCTATCAATGTAACACGGTTACGGATAAATTCGTTATGGAAATTTCCATATGCATAAGCAGTACAATCCGCGGCAACTAGCAGATTTGCATTATTAAAATATGGTGCTCTGACAGGTACCAGCTTTATCTGAACCGGCCACTGTGAAAGCTGTGAAACCACACTTGCCGCCGGAGCTGTATATGAACTGTTCTCACGTTTGATTGCTTTCGAAGCCATACCCGGACATCCGCAAGGCAAAACCGCAGGCTGAACTTTCTGCTTTGAAGCCAACACAGCAGCCTCATCATAAGCAGGCGCTTCTCTTTCTTCAAAAGAAATCGCATTTGTCGGACAGGCCGGCAGACAATCGCCCAAACCATCACAATAATTTTCCTTCGTAAGCTTTGCCTTTCCATCTACCATCTCAATCGCACCCTCGTGGCAAGCCGCAGCACAAGCACCACATCCATTGCATTTTTCTTCATCAATTTTAATAATCTTTCGAATCATGTCTCTTCTCCTTTAAGAAATCTTTGACTTTATAGATGAATTATAATAGCATCGCCTGCAAAAGTCTGTTGTTTTTACAACAAAAGAACATTCTTCCTCTTACTGCACCCTATAAAACGCATGTGCCGGCTGCATACAGACCGGACACACATATTCACTTGGCACTACATCGCCTTCATAAATATAGCCACACACCGGACACTGGAATAGTGCTGTCTTTTCTACAGAGCCATCTATATTTCCATCGCCAAATTCTGCATCCACTTTTTCTACAATGCTTCGGTCTAAATCTCCTTTATCTGCCAGCTCGTATAAAATACCAATCGCTTTTGCATGTGTCATACCGGCTTTATATGGACGATCCTCTGTCAGTGCCTGATAAATATCCAGACAAGCCAGAAGTCTTACTTCTTCTCCCATCTCTATTTCTGTCAATCCAAACGGATAGCCTTTTCCATTCAGCTTCTCGTGATGGTAAGCTGCCCAGCCGCGGATTTCTTCAAAGCCTTCGATTTTGGACAAAAGCCGGTAGGTCTCATAAGCATGACTTTGAATATGCTTATATTCTTCTTCGTTCAGCCGCCCCGGCTTTTCTAATACTTCGACATTCACAAGCAGCTTTCCGATATCATGCAGGGCACCGGCCATATAAAGCCCTTCCGTGTGTTCTTTATCATACCCAAAGCACCCTGCCATACGTTCTACTTTTTCTGCTACTCCAATCGAATGCACTTTCGTAAATGGCGACTTATAATCAATAATGCGTGCAAATAATTCCGCGATACCTCTGTCAGCCTCTATCTCCACAGGAGCAAACTCCAAAATCAGTTTTTCAATCCTATTATCTGAAAGTACCGTAAGTATCTCCGGTGTCAGTGCTTTTCTGAATAACTCCACTGCCTCTGCGGAAAATGCTTTTCCCTCCTGACTTACCGCATAAGCTTCTGCCTCTGCTAAAGTTTCTTCTCCCGCAGCACCAAAAGCAAACTGCAAATCCATCTCATCTGCAATATGTACCAGCTGCGCTCCTAACGGAACCTCCTGTGCCAGCTTTTTAAACGGTCCGCTGCCGTCTGCGCATTCGTGATGATACAAAACAAAGCCTCTTAGCTGCGTTGCTTCTTTTGTAAACAGCTTCAAATTCTTTTCACCTGCGATACAATGTTTCTCACCGCTGGCCCCGTAGCGCAGTTTTCCGTTTTCATAATCCTCTTTATATTCGTTGAGCGCATTGTCATGAAGCAATGCTCCTACAGCTAAGTCGGATATTTCTTCCTCACTCATACCGGCAGCTCTTCCCATTTGAATACACAGCCATGCTACTCGCTTCGCATGATGATCGGTGACACCTAATACTTCTTTTTCTACATGGTCTAATGCTTCTGACAACACGGTCAACAACTGATTCCTATTTATCTTCATCCCTCTGATACTCTATCATTCTTTCTAAAATTATCGCTCCCATTTATCGCTTAATGCATTAATCTGGTCAGCAAACTTCGCCAAGTCCTTATTCGCCATGCCTTCGCATCTGCGAATAACAGTAAGCAAACGTTCTCCGGCTGCCAGCAATCTGGCAAATACGGTATTCTTCACCTTTACAGCCTTCTTTTCTACAAGGGCACGACTTCCGGTCAGTACCTGCTGTCCGGTCAGTAAATCAAAACCATCTCCACTGTAAGGTGCATAAGCATTAAACTGCAGCCCTTTCAAATGATTTGCAAAGCTCTCTGCCACTGCATCATCACCATGAACAACGAATACTCTCTTCGGTTTCTGCTCAAAATGGCAAATCCATTCTGTCAATTTATTTTTATCTGCGTGACCGCTTAATCCGCGAAGATTTAAAATCTTAGCACGAACTTCAACTTCTTCACCAAATAGTTTTACCTGCTTTACACCATTTAAAAGACTGTGTCCTAAGGTTCCCGGCACCTGAAATCCTACGAAAACAATTGTAGAATCTTTTCTCCAAAGATTGTGCTTCAAATGGTGACGGATACGTCCGGCTTCACACATACCGGATGCAGAAATGATAACTTTCGGCTTTTCGTCAAAGTTAATTGCTTTTGACTCATCACTGGTGATAGACATCCGAAGTCCCGGAAAAGCAATCGGGTTAATTCCCTGATGTACCAACTCCATCGCCTCTTCATCGAAGCAGTCTTCTACATTTTTATTAAAGATAGAAGTTGCCTCTACCGCCAGCGGACTATCAATGTATACTTCAAATTTCGGGAATTCCGGCAATAATTCTTCTGTTTTAATTCTTCGTATAAAATACAGCAATTCTTGTGTACGTCCAACAGAGAATGCCGGAATTACTACATTACCGCCCCTGATAAACGTATCACGCAGTACATCTACCAGCTCTAATGCATAATCCGGTGCAACATCATGTGTCTTTTCACCATAAGTAGATTCCATAACCACATAATCCGCATCAGCAATAAATTCCGGATTTTTAATCAAAGGCTTATTTCCATGACCTAAATCACCAGAAAATACAACCTTTACTTCTTTGTCATCTTCTGTGACCCACATTTCAATGCTGGAAGATCCCAAAAGATGTCCTGCATCTACAAAGCGCACCTTTAATCCATCGCACACCTGTACGATATGATGATAATCACAAGGAATGAAATGATTCAATACTCCCATCGCATCGTTCATATCATAAAGCGGCACTACTTCCGGCTGACCGGAACGGCGCGCCTTTCGATTCTTCCACTCTGCTTCAAACATCTGAATATGTGCACTATCCTTCAGCATAATATTACACAGCTGTGTCGTTGCGGTGGTCGCAAAAATTTGTCCGCGGAAACCATGGTTATATAAAAGCGGCAGTAATCCCGAATGGTCAATATGAGCATGGGTTACAAAAACATAATCAATCGCTGCCGCATTTACCGGAATCTCCTGATTCACATATAAATCCGGTCCCTGTTCCATACCACAGTCTACTAAAAGATTCTTATCTCCAAATGAAAGAAAATGACAACTACCTGTTACTTCGTGCGCAGCACCCAAAAATTCTAATAGCATAGGCAACCCTCCTTTACTCCTCCTAATACTATTATACTATCTTCACTCCAAGCGCACAATTTCTTTTTTTAATCGAAACATAATCTTCTTCTCTAATCTGGAAATATAAGATTGTGAAATCCCCAGCATATCTGCAACTTCCTTCTGAGTTTTTTCTTCTCCATCCGCGCTGTTTAAACCATAGCGCAGCTCAATAATCATACGCTCCCTTCCCGTCAGTCTGGAAATAGCAGTAAATAGCAGTTTGCGTTCCACATCCGTTTCCATATCCCGATAAATTACATCTTCATCCGTTCCTAAAATATCAGAAAGCAGCAGTTCATTTCCATCCCAGTCTACATTTAGCGGCTCATCGATTGACACCTCAAGTTTGTTCTTGCTGGTTCTCCTAAGGTGCATCAAAATTTCATTTTCAATGCATCTGGATGCATAAGTAGCCAGTTTAATATTTTTATCGGGATTAAATGTGTTAATTCCTTTTATCAGTCCAATCGTACCAATAGAAATCAAATCCTCTACTCCCACTCCGGTATTGTCAAATTTCTTCGCTATGTAAACAACTAATCTTAAATTGTGCTCTATTAATCTTTTTTTGAACTCATCCGGTGTGTCACTGCTTAACATTCGAATACAATAAGCCTCATCTTTCTCTTCCAGAGGCGGCGGCAGTACTTCAGTACCACCGATATAATGTATTTCATCTCTTTTTCCTATTATGAAGCTTAAAATTTCCCGCAGAAACTGAAATCCTTTGTATTCCGGTACTGTTAATCTCATCTGCATTCTACCTCTCCCTTTCTAACATCGATGTTTGCAGGATTACATCATACTCTTTTCCCTCAAGCAACCCGGCTCCTGCAATGCCAAATACTGCCGGTGCCACCTCTAATCGTTTTTTTCCCTGATAAATGTACATCCTTTCTGCATTGTATACAGACAGCAGCCCATTTTCATTTCCAAGTGAACAATAGGGAATCAATCGCGTATAGTCTTCTTTTTCAGAAAAAATCTGTTCTGCCAATCCTCCTTTCAAAATATTTACCGGTTTTCCTATATAAGGGTCCACAAGTAAATTTCCGCTGTCCCAATATCCCTTCAATTTCCATGTTTTTCCGTGATGTATCACTTCTACTTGAAAAATCTGATCCAGCACTTCTTTTTTCTGCATAAAAACTCTTGTCGCCAAGGTTAATAGAAGTGCTCCAATTGCTGCTTTTATCCAAAAAAAAGCTGCAGGAATGCCAAGACCTGTTTCCCACTCCATAATACCACCTAAGAATAAGATCGTCAGATAAATAAAAAACCAGTTCTCCAAAAACTCTCTTTTTCCGTTCCAGCCAAATGCCAAACCGGTCATAACGGTATTCAGGAAAAAATGCAGTATAATTGTTCTAATTCCAATATTGATAATATAAATATGTAAAAAAAGACTCCCAAGAGATGCAAAAATAGAAATCATTAAAAGTCGCCGAAGTCTCTGCCGGCGTTTCAGAAAATAATTCACACCTGTCAGTGCTATGTAATCCATACATAAATTTTGTAATACAAAAACATCTGCATAAAATAAAAAAATTCTCCTCACCTCTTTTCTTAATTATTACTATAAAAGAGGTAAGAAGAATTTTTTGTCAAAAGCCGTAGCTTATCTTCTTGTTTTTAAGAAATCCGGAATTTTAATTTCTACCTGCTGAACAGAACTTTCTACCGGTCTTGGTCTCTGAATACCCTGCATAGGTGTTACTGGTGTACCCTGAGAAGCACCTGTATAAGGTGTACCTGTGTATACTCCGTTATTATACGCACCATTGTTGTATCCTGACATTGGATTTACTGATGCTGTATTACCCATTGGTCTTACATTTGAATTTGGTGCGCCATATTTCATATTGTCTGGCATGAACTTATTCATTGCATTTGCAGCAGGATTCTCAAGACCTGTTGCAATAACTGTAATCGTAGCCTCATCTGTCATTGTCTCATCATACTTCGCACCAAAGATGATATTTGCTTCATCTCCTGCAAGATCCTGAACGTAGCTTGCTGCATCATTTGCATCCATAAGAGAAATATCTCCGGAGATATTAATAATAACATGGCTGGCACCATTGATTGTAGTTTCTAATAATGGGCTGGCAACAGCTAACTTAACTGCCTCAATAGCCTTATCATCACCTTTTGCTGAACCAATACCGATATGAGCCATACCCTTGTCTTTCATTACAGTAGAAACATCGGCAAAGTCTAAGTTAATCAACGCCGGCAGATTAATCAAGTCTGTGATACCCTGAACACCCTGCTGAAGCACTTCGTCTGCCTTTTTTAATGCATCCGGCATAGTAGTTCTTCTGTCAACAATTTCCAACAATTTATCGTTTGGAATTACAATTAATGTATCTACACTCTCTTTTAAACGCTCGATACCAGAAATTGCATTTGTCATTCTCTGCTTTGCTTCGAATTTGAAAGGCTTTGTAACAACACCTACTGTTAAGATACCCTGCTCTTTTGCAAGCTTCGCTACAACCGGAGCTGCACCTGTACCGGTACCGCCACCCATACCACAGGTAACGAATACCATATCCGCACCTTTGATTGCTGCTGCTAAATCCTCTGCGCTTTCTTCTGCTGCTTTCTCACCAACCTCTGGCTGTGCTCCTGCACCAAGCCCCTTTGTCAGCTTCTCACCAATCTGAATCAATGTAGGTGCTTTACATAAAGTAAGTGCCTGGCTGTCTGTATTTACTCCTACAAATTCAACGCCGCCAATATTTTCATCAATCATTCTATTAACAGCATTATTCCCAGCGCCTCCTACACCAATGACTATGATCTTTGCGCTGTTGTCTGTTTCTGTTGTTCTAATTTCTAACAAGATTGCTCCTCCTCACTGTTCTATATAAACATGTCCCGAAAACTCTCACGAAATATTCAAAAATACATCTTTTTGTATGACTAATATATGTCAATACACAATATCTGCATTTTCAATCTATACACTATAATATAATTTTTTTTTTAACAAATCAACTACTTTTTCATTTTTTTAAATTTTTTTCATGGATTCTCTATTTTTTCTTCATTTATCTCTTCAGTTGCCTCTTCTATTTCTTCTATCTTTTCTTCCTTATCAAACACAATATCCGTCGTCTCTTCTGTCCAATTTTCTAGATGAAGTGTCCCTGCAAGTCCGTCTAACTGCGGCAAAATATGGGACAAACGAATGATTTTCTGAGACAGATTCTCTTCATCTCCTACAATGACATGAATATCACCATAGTGTATATTTGCATCCTCGTTCGCATCAAAATCTATTTCATTTGGCTCTAATCCGTATTTTTTTAGAGTCTGCGTGAGATTCAGCAGAAATCGAAAAATACTCTCATCTTCCAGCTGTAATTTCTCATATAATACAACCTGATTGCACTTTACTCCGGTTATTTTAGGTACATTCGGAATAATCTTTAACGATGTTTCTACCACAAAACCATCTTTATCAAAGTAGGCATTCTGCCCTAAAATTGGAATATAAAGATATCCCAAAATTCCTTTCTCATACACCTTAATCCGTAGTGTATGCGGATCATCAAGGCTTACTTCCATTTCATCTACAAATGGAACCTCGCCAATCTCCTTAAAACGATATTTTAAGAATACATATAATGAATTCCATGAATATTCATCGTTCAACAACATATCTTCAATCTGTTTGGATGAATACCATTCATTTCCTTCCACTACCACTTTCTCTACCGTACAAACTTCAAGCACAATGTATGCGGTAAGAGCAATCAGTAAGGATACTACTAAGAAAATATAGAATCCTAATTTTCTTCTTTTTTGCTTTTTACGTTTTTCTTTTATCAAAATAACTACCTTCGTTAACTTTCCAGTTTAATTCCCCTGGCAACACTTAATGCTAACCCTATCTCTGCTAATAAAAACAAAATAGAGGTACCTCCATAGCTGATAAACGGCAATGAAATACCAGTATTTGGAATCGTATTTGTTACTACCGCAATATTCAGCACTACCTGTATAGATAAGTGTGACATTACACCTACTACCAGCATGGAACCGAATAAATCCTGGGCGTTGTTTGCAATAATCATCAGGCGCCAAAGCACCAGAATAAACAGACTGATGACACATATTGCTCCAAATAGTCCCAATTCCTCACAAATAACAGAGAAAATCATATCATTCTGCGCTTCCGGAATGAAACCCAGCTTTTGCATACTCTCTCCCAGACCTTTTCCAAACAAGCCTCCGGAACCTATGGCATATAATCCCTGTAACGTCTGATACCCCTTTTCATGTGCCTCCGGATTCAGCCAGACCTGCACACGTTCCAGACGGTATCCACCGCCATCACCGCCGCCGGCTGCATACACAACAACCAGTGCCGCGGCTGCTAAAATTCCTACACCTGCAATAATAAAATATCTGCTTTTGGGACTGGCTACAAATAACATACAGACTACAATACCTGCAATAATAATCGCTGTACTTAAGTTATTATACAAAATAGGCAGAATGATTGGAACAGACAGTAAACCTACCTTAATTATATTTTTTAATGAATCCAACGCATTTGGTGCTTTATAGATAATGGTAGCCAAAAAAAGAATCATGGCCAGCTTCGCTAATTCCGAAGGCTGGAAGGAAAGAGGCCCAATCTGAAGCCATCTGGACTGACCCTTTGCTTCTCGTCCTACGAATATAACTGCCACACAGAGACCAAAAGCCGTTACATATCCCAATGTCGCAAACCGCATCCAAATCTGGTATGGTATTATGGATATAATAAACATTGCTGCAATACCAAGGCTGGTGGCAAATAACTGTTTCTTTAAATAATATGCTGAATCCCCAAATCTCGTAAAACCATAATAAGAACTGGTACTATACAGCATAACCAAACCAAAACAAAGAAGGAAAATAATTAAAAATAACAGACTATAATCATAATACCGCAATGGCTTAAGCTTTTTCTGTTTCTCTTGTTGTCTTGCCATTCTCACTTTCCTTTCTCAAACTCAAAAACTGCCTTATTCTCCGAAAACCCTCTATTCTTTTAAGTTCCGGACATATTCTTTAAAAACATTTCCCCGTTCTTCATAATTTTTAAACATTCCCCAGCTTGCACAGGCAGGTGATAATAAAACTGCTTCGCCTGCTGCGGCATTCTGATAACATACATCTATTGCTTCTTCTAATGAATCACACATTACTATCTCTGTAAATCCGTGTTTTTTTGCACATTCTGCAATCTTTTCTCTCGTCTGCCCGATAAGTACCAGTTTTCGTACCTTTCCGCCGAAACTTTCAATCCATTCATCATATTCAGAAGCCTTATCGTAGCCCCCGCCAATCAGCCACGTCGGACGATTCATCGCACAGATACCCTTTATTGCAGCATCCGGATTTGTTCCCTTTGAATCATTGTAGAACTTCACTCCACGTTTTTCAGTTACATATTCTATTCTATGCTCAACAGCCTGGAAACGTTTTAATACTTCTATAATTTTATCCATCGGCACACCAATGCTAAGTGCCATGCCTACAGCAGCCATAACATTCTCATAATTATGCTGCCCAAGAATATTTAACTCATCCACATGAATCACAAGCTGTGGTCCATCTTCATCCGCATAATAAATTTCTTCACCATCCAGATACAAACCACGCTCTAACTTCTGCTTGCTGCTGAAAAATAAAACGTTTGCCAAAAGCTGTTCCCCAAATGCTCTAAGCACCTCATCTTCATAATTCAATACACAGGTATCTTCCGGCTTTTGGTTCTTTGTTACACTTTCTTTTGCCTCAATATAAGCCTCCATTGTATGATGGCGGTCTAAATGATCCGGTGTAATATTTAAAATTGCTGATACAACCGGTGCAAATTTATGTACCGTTTCTAACTGGAAGCTGCTGATTTCTGCTACAGTAACTGTTTCCTCTGTCGTATCCAATGCCACAGAAGTATACGGAATCCCAATATTTCCTACTACCTTTACATCTGAAAAATAATTCGCCATAATTTCCCCAGTTAAAGCAGTTGTCGTAGTTTTTCCGTTTGTTCCTGTAATTGCCACAATTTTGCCTTTTGAAAAAGCATAAGCCAGCTCAATTTCTCCCCAAATCGGAATCTGCTTTTCTCTTAAAGCATTTACCATCGGAAGATCGGTCGGTACACCAGGGCTTAGCACAACTAAATCCAGCGTATCCATTACCGCCTCCTTCAGTTCCCCTAAAAGTATCTCTGTATCAGCAAATACAGGTGCTTTCTGCTTTAATGCTTCTATATCTAAATTTTTATTTCCATCGAATAAAACGATTTCTGTCTTTTGTTTTTTCAGTAATTCTGCTGCAGCAACTCCACTGATGCCGGAGCCTACAACTAATACTCTTTTTCCGCTTAAATCCATCATTATCTCTATGCCTCTTTCACATTTGTAGTATATGCACAGCAAACTATATTGCCAGCAATGCAATCATGCAAAGCAGTACGGTTACAATTGAAAATACTGCCACTACTCTGGTCTCAGACCAGCCGCCCAATTCAAAGTGATGGTGAATCGGCGCCATACGGAAAATACGCTTTCCGCCTGTCTTTTTGAAATACGTAACCTGAATCATAACAGAAAGTACTTCTACCAGATAAATCAGACCAACAATAATGATAAATAATGGCATCTGCATCATATATGCTGTCGAAATTACAAAACCACCTAATGCAAGCGAACCGGTGTCACCCATAAATACACTTGCCGGATGTACGTTAAATAATAAAAATCCTAATAAAGCTCCTACTACTGCACAGGTAATTGGCTCAATTCCTGCATTTGTTCCAATTGCAACCACCGAAAAGAAGGTTGCAACCATAATGGTAACACTTGATGCCAAACCGTCAACACCATCTGTAAAATTCACACCATTTACTGTTCCGATAACTGCTACATACATAAACGGAATTGCCAGCCATCCCAAATTCAGATACATACCTCCCGAAAATGGAATCAGCATGGTAAGAGATACACCCGAATAACGTACCATATATACTGCAAAAACCGTTGTTACCACTAACTGTCCTAACATTTTCTGCCATGGAAGCAATCCATCCGAGCGGCGAAGTACAACTTTTAAATAATCATCTAAAAATCCGATTACTCCAAATCCAACTGTCATAAATAAAATTGGAATAATCTTTGGATAATCCTTCACATATAACAAAGATGTTACAATAATACTCGCCAATATCATAAGTCCGCCCATAGTCGGAGTACCGTTTTTCTTTAAATGCGATTCTAGTTCTGCTCTTTCAGTCTGACCAATTTTTAATCTGCGTAAAAATGGAATTACAATTGGTCCTAATACTGCACTAATTGCAAATGAGATAATTACTGGTATCACTACATTATAATTCATATGCTTTCCCTTGCCTTTCAATAAACCACGGCTTTTTGCTCTGTAGTTTATATTTTATTTTATCTTTCGTTATGTCAAGCCATTTATGATTAGAATACTTATGTTTTTAAACATTTCACAGCATTAGACACACTTAATGTAAGTATACGTTATTTTTCGTCATTTATCAAGGTAGGGCAAAATGTTTTCAAAGATTTCTTTCGCTACCGGTGCAGCAATTGTACCGCCATAATACACGCCCTGGGGATTATTAATAATGACTAAAACAAGTACCTCCGGGTCACTTGCAGGTGCAAAACCTAAAAATGAGGAAATATAACGATTCTCACTTCGAGGAAGCGTCTGCGAAGTCGCTGTTTTTCCACCGATTTCAAATCCTTCTACCTTTGCGTTTTTACCGGTTCCCTCTGAAACTACTTTTTCCAGCAGAGTCCGCATATTTTCACTGGTCTGTTCACTGCAGATATCTGTCGCCATTTTATATTCAAACTCTTCTACAGTCTCTCCTTCGCTATTTTGCACCCTTATTCCAAAATGCGGCGTCACCCGATTGCCGCCATTAATAATAGAAGATACCGTAGTACACAGCTGAATCGGAGTAATCTGAAATGACTGCCCAAAAGAAATGGTTGCCAGCTCCACCGGACCAATATTCTTCTCTGCATGCATAATTGTCGCCGCTTCGCCCGGAAGATCGATATTTGTCTTTGATAATAACCCAAATTGTCTGAAATATTTGTAGAAGTTTGCGCTTCCTAAACGTTCTCCTAATTCCATAAAAACCGGGTTACAGGTGTTTATAGCAGTTTCTTGCCCGTTTGTCCAGACATTTCTGAATTTTTTCATAATATTCAAAAGAAATAAGAGCCGGAAGAGCATTTTCTATATAAATCCATTCCTCTTCCGGCATCTCCTTTTTCTCCTTACGGATAAAATCATATTCTTTTTTATGCAGAACAACTGTTCCATATGCTCTCGGTGAACGCAGCATATTTCGCCACTGCACCTCTGAAATCTTTTTCCCATTCTTGCTTCTGGCTCCGGCTGCATATAAAGTATCGCTAATCCGGCGAAATCCAAAACCTGCTTCTGCTAACTGGCATCCCAAGCGAAAATAAGCAGCTTCCTGCTCATTGATTTCAAATTCGTCTTTCCCGATCTTATTCCAGCCAAACATTTCTCTGGTGATATTAAGCCCGCTCTGCTTTAGCTGCCGCCTTTTATGAGCATTTTTTATTTTGGCAGAAAGCTCTTTACTGAATTCTTCGGCTAAAATCGCCTTAATTCCCGTAATAAGCGCATCTTCCGACTGATAGAATTTCTGTTCCAGATAAAGATATAATCTAGTATGATGTTTCATCAGACAATCCAAAAACAGATACCAGTCTTTTGCATTCCTTGCAAGCCGGTCAATCGACTTCACGACTACTATATCGAATTTATTCTGTTTAATGTCCTCCACCATTTTCAAATATTCTTTTCGCCTTCTGGTGGAAGTACCGGATTCCAATTCTACATATTGAGCAACAACTTGCCATCCTTCCTCTCTTTTCGACTCTGCCAGCTCCAAGCTCTCTGCTGCCTGAACCTCAAGCGCATTTTTCTGTGCCTCTTCTTCCGTACTGCATCGATTATAAATAGCTACCCGCTGCATAGGGCACTCCTTTTTGTGCTTTTTATATTCTATGCGCGATTTAAAAAAGAATATACTGCTAATGTTTCTCCTGCCACACCTTTATAATCGTAATCGCAGATGCCAGACATCCAAAAGATACTAATAATGGCATCCATGGATTTCCTGCAAATCCAGCCACCAGATAACCCGGCACACAGACAGCTGCTATCAAACATGCATATGGAATCTGTGTCTCCACATGACTGATATGGTTGCAGTTAGCACCTGTTGAAGATAAAATGGTAGTATCTGAAATCGGCGAACAATGATCACCAAATACAGAACCTGCCAAAGTTGCTCCAAGTGTCGGAATCAATACTGCTGCACCTTCTTCTCCTACACAAATCATGGAAACAATCGGAATCAGAATACCAAATGTTCCCCATGCCGTACCCATAGAAAAGGCTAAGAACGAAGCAACTAAAAATACCAGTACTGGCATAAATCCCAGTGATATATTCGAATTTTGCACCAGACTGCTCACAAACTCACCCGTTCCAATCATTTCACGGCACACGCCGCTAAGTGACCATGCAAACACCAAAATCATAATTGCAGATACCATGTACTTTGCACCAGTCGTTACTCCGTCCATAAAATTACGGAAAGTCATCAGTTTTCTTGGAATATACAAAAGCATTGCCGCCACTAGTGATGCGAAGGCACCCAATGTCAAACCGACTGTTGGATTCTCGCCAATTGCCGTTACAAAATCTACCCCTTTGAAAAAGCCGCCTACATATGCCATTCCTAAAATAGAGCATGCAATTAATACAATCATAGGAATAACTAAATCAAAAACCCTTCCATTCGGTGAAATCGTAAGTCCTTCCATCTGATCGGACTCTTCTACCTCATCAAATTCTCCCATCTTTGCAGCTTCAACAGCTCTCTTCATCGGACCGAAATCAAAATCTGTCACGCAGAGGAAAAATACCATTGCCAATGTAAGCAATGCGTATAAATTATACGGAATTGTCTGCATAAAAGCATTCAATCCTCCCACTTCACCTACCTCAGAAGATACCGCAACCGCCCAGCTGGAAATCGGTGCAATAATACAAACCGGTGCGGCTGTTGAATCAATGATGTATGCCAATTTTTCTCTGGCAATCTTATACTTGTCTGTAATCGGACGCATAACTGTTCCAACTGTTAAACAGTTAAAATAGTCATCAATAAAAATGACTACTCCAAGTAATGCAGTCGCTAATTTTACACTTACTGTACTTTTTAATTTTCCACTTGCCCAGCGGCCATATGCCCTTGAGCCGCCTGCCATATTAACAACCACAACAACCGACCCAAGCAGGGTCAAAAATAAAATCATATATGCATTGTCACCAATCTTAGCAGCCATCATATCGAAAATATAATTGATTGCCACTAAAATACTTCCGCCGCTATGCATACAATAAATAAGCATTCCTGCAAAAATACCTGCCAGCAAAGAAGAAAATACTTCTTTCGTAATTAATGCCAGCAAAATTGCAATAATTGGCGGCAAAATAGACAGCCATCCTGTTTCTATCAATTCTAATCCCATGTGTACTTCTCAACTCATCCTTTCTTAATAGGGATACCCTATAATTTAAAAGAGAGCCTATGCTATTAGCATAGGCCCTGATTTCTAATAACTTATCTAGTATAACACATCTGCATGGGAAGTTGCAACAATTTGTACACCTGTACCTGCTGCATTTTCTACCAATACATCACCGATACAAATCGGTGCTTTTGCCTCTACACCTTTTAATGCGCGGGCAACATCGAAAATTTTAGATTTCGGAATATCGCTCTTTGTTTTACAGGAAACAGTAGGTCTGTCTCCACCGACTACTTTTACAGTTGAAGTTACAATACGTGTCGGATTCGTCACTTCTTTTTCTGCATATGTCTTTCCTCTTGGACAAGTATTTCCAGTTACATTTAAAATCTCTGTACCTTCCATTTCTACCGTAAGCATACATCCCAAAGGACATCCAATACAAATTAATTCTCTCTTTTCCATTTTTTCCTCACATTCCGCCGCTTTAGCGGCACTTTAATCAATAGAAATTTTTTCTTTCGAACTAGACTCCCTCGATTTTTACGGTAATTGTCTTTAAGTTTGGATACTCAGCAAGCTTCTCTTTTGAAAGTTTAATTTCTTCCATTTCCCCAGGTGCGACTACCGGACGTTTTCTTCGCATTACTCTCTCATCATCGAAATAAGTACTGATATAACAATTCTTATATACGCCGCCTACACGGAAACGTACGGTTAAAGTATCTTCCATATTTTCCGGACGAATGTATTTCGGCACTGTATAACGCACACCGTCAGTTGGAATAATATCAATTCTTGCTGCTTCTTTTGCTGTTTCACCTTTGATATATTTTACTGCATTCTTACCTGCCATAGCTGCTTCTTCTGATACGAAATCTACTAAATCATGTACATGAAGCACATTACCACAGGCAAATACACCTTCTACACTTGTTTCAAGACTTTCATTTACAACCGGACCATTTGTCATGCGTTCCATATCCACGCCAAGGCCTCTTGATAATTCATTTTCAGGAATCAGACCGCAGGATAATAATAAGGTATCACATGGAATGTATTCTTCTGTGCCGGGAATTGGCTTATTTTTTTCATCAACCTGAGCTAAAGTAATCCCCTTTACTCTTTCCTTGCCGTCAATATCTACTACGGTATGGCTTAATTTCAGCGGAATACCAAAATCATCCAGACACTGAACGATATTTCTCTTTAATCCGCCGGAATATGGCATTAATTCAGCAACAACCTTTACTTTTGCACCTTCTAAGGTCATTCTTCTTGCCATAATAAGTCCGATATCACCGGAACCAAGAATCACAACTTCACGTCCCGGCAAATAGCCTTCCATGTTTACCAAACGCTGTGCTGTACCGGCAGAAAAAATACCTGCCGGACGATAACCTGGTGTATTTAAAGCACCACGCGGACGTTCACGGCATCCCATAGCCAGAATAACCGCTTTTGCCTGAATTTCAAACAAACCTTCTTCACGGTTCATTGCTGTTACCACTTTTTCGGCAGAGCTTTCCATGGATGCAATATCCATTACCATTGTATTGAGCATATATTCAATGCCAAGCTCTTTTACTTTATCGATAAATCTGCCTGCATATTCAGGACCTGTTAATTCTTCTTTAAATGTATGTAAACCAAATCCGTTATGGATGCACTGGTTTAAGATACCGCCCAGCTCTTTATCTCTTTCTAATATTAAAATGCTGTCAATTCCATTTTCCTTTGCAGAAGCTGCAGCAGCAAGACCAGCAGGACCGCCTCCTACAATTACAATATCATATGATTTCATGTATGTGCCTCCTATAAACGATCTTTATTTGTTCCAACAATAATCTTAGAATCTCCGCCGGTTTTTGTAATCTCTGACATATCAACTCCAAGTTCTCTTGCCAAAATTTCCATTGTTCTTGGAGAACAGAAACCTGACTGACAGCGTCCCATACCGGCTCTTGTTCTGCGCTTTACTGCATCTAATGATTTTGCTCCAAGAGGACGTCTGATGGCATCTATGATTTCACCTTCTGTAATCATTTCACAGCGGCAGATAATATTGCCATACGCCGGATTTTCTTTAATCAATGCTTTTCTTTCTTCTTTAGAAAGATGTTCCGGATTAAGAACACCCTTTCTTGTGGCAATAAAATCTTCTTTTTCTTCTAATCCCATTAAATCTTTTAAAATACCTGCTACCATCTCGCCGATTGCCGGTGCACTGGTAAGACCTGGTGATTCAATACCTGAGCAGTCAATAAATCCTTTGCCGTCTTCTGCTTCACCAATCACAAATTCATGGTTATCTTCATGTGCACGTAAGCCTGCAAAAGAAGTAATTACCTGACGCATCGGAATGTCTTTTACGTTTTCACTTGCCTTTGTAATCACTTCATCTAAACCTGCTGCTGTTGTGTTCACGCCTTCTTTATCTTCGATATCTATTGCTGTTGGTCCTACCAATAAGTTGCCATGTACCGTAGGAGAAACTAAAATGCCCTTGCCGTATTTTCCCGGAAGTGCAAAAATAGTTTTGCTGACATGTCCGCCTGCTGTCTTGTCCAATAAGCAGTAATCGCCGCGTCTTGGTGTGATATGAATCTTCTTTTCACTTACCATATTGTGGAATTTATCTGCGTATACACCTGCTGCATTTACCACATATTTTGTTTCATATACACCATTATTTGTCTGGATTTCGAAATGGTCATCTACTTTTTTAATATCAGTCACTTCTGTATTGAACTTAAATTCTATACCGTTTACATTTGCATTTTCAGCCAAAGCAATATTTAAATTGAATGGACATACAATACCGCCTGTAGGCGCATATAAAGCCGCTACTACCTCTTCTGTAATATTTGGCTCCATTTCTAAGACCTCTTCCTTAGAAAGAATTCTTAAGTCCTTTACGCCGTTTTTCACGCCTCTTTCATATAATGCCTGTAAGTTTGGCATATCTTCCCGGGCGCGGCATACAACAAGGGAACCATTTCTTTTAAATGGGAAATCCAGTTCCTTTGAAAGTGCTTCCATCATTTCATTGCCACGAACATTTAATTTTGCCATCAGGGAACCATTTGCAGCATCATATCCCGCATGCACAATGGCGCTGTTTGCCTTTGATGTACCGCAGCAAACATCATCTTCTTTTTCCAAAACACAGGCATTTACCTTATAACGAGATAATTCTCTTGCAGAAGCAGCACCTGATACACCGCCTCCGATAATAATTACGTCATACATTTTTTATTTCCTCTCCTAAACAGAATATCTTAATAAACAAAATTCTTACTCTTCTTTTGCCCATCCATAAGCATATTTTACAGCCTTATTCCATCCCTTCACTCTGGAAGCTCTGTCCTCTGCTGAGATAGAAGGCTTGAAGGTTGCATCAATTGCCCAGTTTTTAATCACATCTTCTTTACTTGCCCAGTAACCGACTGCAAGTCCTGCAAGATATGCCGCGCCCATAGCCGTTGTCTCAACACAAACCGGACGATTTACCGGCGCATTAATAATATCTGCCTGTGTCTGCATTAAAAAGTCATTTGCACTTGCACCGCCGTCAACCTTCAACGCTGTTAATTCAATGCCGGAATCTGCCCTCATAGCTGCAAGTACATCATTTACCTGATATGCCAATGATTCAAGTGTTGCACGGATAATATGGTACTTATTTACACCACGTGTAATGCCCACAATCGTACCTCTCGCATACTGATCCCAATGCGGAGCTCCAAGTCCTGTAAACGCCGGAACCACATAACATCCATTTGTATCTTTTACCTTATTTGCCATATATTCTGAATCCATTGCAGAATCAATCAATCGCATCTCATCGCGCAGCCACTGAACTGCAGCACCTGCCACGAAAATAGAGCCTTCTAATGCATATTTGACTTTTCCTTCAATTCCCCATGCAATCGTTGTTATTAATCCATTATTGGAAAATACCGGCTTTTCTCCTGTATTCATGAGTAAGAAACAGCCTGTTCCATATGTATTCTTTGCTTCGCCTGCTGTAAAACATGTCTGACCAAACAATGCTGCCTGCTGGTCACCTGCCGCACCCGCGATTGGAATTGGACCGCCTAAAAACGCAGGGTCTGCTGTGCCGTATACACAGCTTGAAGGTTTTGCTTCCGGCAGCATGCTTTTTGGAATATTAAGCTCTGCAAGAATCTCATCGTCCCATTCTAACGTATTAATATTAAACAACATGGTACGAGAAGCATTAGAATAGTCTGTTACATGAACTGCTCCCTTTGTCAATTTCCAGATTAACCACGTTTCAACAGTACCGAATAATAAATCACCCGCTTCTGCCCGTTCCCTTGCTCCCGTTACATTATCAAGAATCCATTTTACCTTTGTTGCAGAAAAGTAAGCATCAATCACAAGACCTGTTTTCTTTTGAAACATCTCTGTCAAACCTTTTTCTTTTAAAGAATCACAGTATTCTGATGTTCTTCTGCATTGCCATACAATTGCACGGTAAACAGGCTCACCCGTATTCTTGTCCCAGACAATCGCAGTTTCACGCTGATTGGTAATACCGATAGCTGCAATGTCTTCTGCTGCTGCTCCGATTTTACCCATCGCTTCCACTGCAACACCAAGCTGGCTCGCCCAAATTTCGTCCGCATCATGCTCTACCCAGCCAGGCTGTGGAAAATACTGTGTAAACTCACGCTGTGCCACACTGCACATTTCTCCTCTTTCATTGAAAAGAATACATCTATTACTCGTTGTACCTGCATCCAACGCCATTACATATTTCGCCATGTCTGTTTCCTCCTTATTATGTTTTCCGCACCGCTTATTGCCGATATTATAGCATATTATGGTACTTTTGTCACCAATAGCCATTTATAAACACCTGCTTACAGGAGTTCATAATCCCAAGCGCAAAATCCTGAGAACCATGCCCTGTTGTCCTCGAGCACCGGATTCTTCTGTCCTCAACAATCCGGTATCCCGGACAATAAAACGTATCCGCAAGTTTTACCACGCCCTCTTCAAAGGCTGCCGCAGCAGTAATAATTTTAAATGTAGAACCCGGCTCATAGGTATCGCTGACACATGGATTTCTCCACATCTGATTCAAGGCACTTTGCTTTTCTTCTGCTGACAGCAGTGCTGTCTCTTCCTCCGAAAGATTCAATACAAACGGCTCATTCAGATTATATTCAGGATAGTTTACCATTGCTAATACTTCTCCATTCTGTGGATTCATAACAATAATCGACACCCTGTCAGCTTCTTTCTTAACATAAGCCTTTTCTGCCGCCTGCTCACAGTACATCTGAATATTATAATCCAGTGAAATCACCAAATCATTTCCATTTACCGGTTCTAATCTGGTTTCTCCTGCATTTTCAATTTCGATTCCTCTGGCATCTGTTAAGGTCAGTATTTTTCCGCTGATTCCCTGCAAATAGCTGTCATACTCAACCTCTAATCCAACAATCCCCTGATTATCTGAACCTGTAAACCCCAATACCGTCGATGCAAGTGTATTATAGGGATAATAGCGTTTGTAATCTTCATCTACTTTTACTCCATCCAGCTCATATGCACGGATTCTGTCTCCTATTTCCTTATCCACATTCGTCTTAACACGTTCAATCGAGCTGACTTTTTCTACCCGCTCACGCACCTTCTCCTCTGAAAGTCCAAGTTCCTTACTAAGTGCCTCAATTACTGCTTCCGGATCCGTAATCTGGCTATGAATGACCGAAACCGTACATACTGAGCGATTCGCCGCCAAAACGACTCCATTCCGATCTAAAATCTTTCCTCTGGCCGCCTTAATATCCCTCTCTCTTTCATGTAAATCCTCTGCTTTTTGTCCGTAATAT
Source organism: uncultured Roseburia sp. (assembly GCA_964476275.1). Classification (GTDB taxonomy): domain Bacteria; phylum Bacillota; class Clostridia; order Lachnospirales; family Lachnospiraceae; genus Roseburia. The sequence continues at coordinate 5,421 of CAYYZV010000003.1, read as the reverse complement.
TCTGAACAAAAAATCATAAGATATATCAGACGGCCTGACAAACACACCAATACGAGAAACACAATAAAAAACATAATTGTAATTTTTTTCCTGTTTAACGTCTTATTCCGCTTCATAAAAAAACCTCGCAGAAGTTTTCATAAAATTTTATTCAAACTTCTGCAAGGTTATGTTTTATTTGTAACTATTATTTTTTATTCATCTTCTGCATTATCTGCGCCCGCAGCTTCTTCATTTACACCATCATTTTCAAGATTTTCCTGAATATTCTCTGTCGCTCCCGGCAAATCCTCCATTGTATTTGGCACATCTCCTGTTGCTTCATTTTCCTGCTTCAAAAGATTTTCAATTACAATGTCTGTTGTAGCAGTCTGTCCGGTATCTGTACCGGTAATATCCCACCCGGCATGCAAACCGGTTGTTTCTTCATCCGGATAAATATTCATATATGGAAGAATTTCCTCTAAAATCTCCCTTACAATATTCTGTGCAAAAGTACTATGAGGCTGGTCATCTGTGTTTGGTTCGTCAATAATACAATAAATCACCAGCTGTGGATCTTCTACCGGAGCAAATCCAATAAACGATACCAAATAGTCAATATCGTTACGAGGAATTTTTTCTGCTGTACCGGTCTTACCACCAAGTGAATATCCATCTACTTTCGCCGTTTTACCGGTACCTTCACTTACTGTCGCATACAAATAACTCTTTATCGCCTCGCTGGTATCCTTTGAAACCGTTTCTCGCAGTAATGTCGGTGTGATTTCTTTTATAACATTGCCATTTTCATCTGCAATTGCCTGCACCACACGCGGCTGATACAAATGTCCCCCATTAATCAAAGAGCTAAATGAACTAGCCATCTGAATCATGGTACAGTTAAAGTTCTGTCCAAACGAATTTGTCGCCAAATCAACTTTTTTCATTGTATCAATCGTATATAGTAAAGAATCTGTTCTGGCTTCTCCTGGCAAATCTATATTTGTTTTCTGTCCAAATCCAAATATCTGCTGATATTTCGTGAAATTTTCTATACCAATACGAAATGCCATCTGCATTAACGCATCATTGCAGGAGTTCATTAAGGTTTCGCCCAATGTCTGCATTCCATGACCGTTTCGCTTTACACAATTAATCGGTTTGGAATAACCCGGCACCATCTCATGTCCATCACACAGAAAGCTATCACTTTCCAAAATAGTTCCTGTTTCTAAGCCTGCGGCTATCGTAAATGCCTTTGCTGTAGAACCCGGTTCATAGGTATAATATACGCTGAAATTCTGCCAAAGCTCATTTAACTTTTCAAGCTTTGTCGCTTCATCCATCGCAGCTATTTCTGATTCAGAATAATACGCACTCAAATCTCTTGGATTATTCAAATCATAGTTTGGATAATTTGCCATCGCTTTTACATCTCCGTTATTCGGATCCATTACAATAACTGCGATATGCTCCGCACCTTCTCCTTGACGATACTGATTTCGGAAAGCCTCGTTAAATTCTGCAATCTTTTTCTCTACTACACTCTGAATTGTTGCATCCAGAGTCGTTACCAATGTACTTCCTTGCACTGGTTCTTTGATAGTTTTTTCAAAATCGCTGTCAGTATTCAAATATCCATATTCACGGCCGTCAATTCCATTTAAAGTACTATTATAGTAACTTTCCAAACCATTGACACCAACATTTCCTGCAGCTGTAAATCCGATTACTGCGCTGGCTAATGTACCGTAAGGGTATTGTCTTTGGTATTCTTTTTCAAACCAGACACCCTTTACATTTGGATTTATTTTATTTCCTTTTTCGTCTGTAGCTTCCTGAATGTCTACAAACTTCTGAACCGTATCATAGGACAGCTTTTTTGCTAATATAATATATCTGCTCTCTGCCTTTTCTCTGGCATAGGTATAAATCTGCTCACTGGTCACATAATCCGGAAAACATTCTACCAGTGCCTGTACTGTAGGAGCAAGATAATCCTCGTCACTGGTTAAAATAGAACAATCCAGTATCACATTATAAACTGCAATACTGGTTGCTAAAACTGTCCCTTTAGCATCTACAATATCACCTCGCTGATATGGCAGGGTATTACTGTCATACTGCTGTTGGGACAACACTATTTTTTCATATTTTTCACCGCTGGTGTAGCTAATATACATCAATCTTCCGCTTAATCCAATCAGCAGAAGTGCTATGATGGTAAAGGCTATCAATACTTTCTTCTGCATCCTTTTCGGGAAACGACGCATTGGCTTTTTCTGTTTCTTAGCCATAGAACCTCCCTGTTATTCCGCCGGTATTTCTATGTACTGATTCATATAATCATCATTATCTACTGTATAATAAACAATCTGATCTGAAGTAGCATAAAACATACCCAATTCGTTAATAGCAGTATCTTTAATTGCATCTAAATCAACTGCTGTACTAATACGTTTGTATGCTTCATCATTTTCTGCTTTTAAATCAGAAATCTGGCTTTCTAATTTTGAAATCGTTTTCATTCTGGCTGTAATATCTGACTGAATACTGATATACATGCTTGCGAATATTCCAAAAACCAAAACACCCATTGTTAAAAATACTACATATCTTCTGCTTTCACGCAGGGCCTTTTCCTGATTTTGTCTTGCAACTCTTTTTTGTCTTCTTCGTTCCGCTTCCTGCTCCTGCGCTTCTCTTCTTCTGCGCTCTTCGCGATAGTCTGGTGCAGAAGGCATTGCTTCCATTTTACGTACTGTATTGCCTTCTGCATAATACCTTATTGGTTCTAAATCACTTCTCACTTCGCACACTCCTTACTCACAGCTGTTTTGTGCTTTTTTGCTGCGATAAATTACACCCGTTCAAATACTCTTAATTTAGCACTCTTTGAACGTGAATTTTCTTGTAACTCCTTATCGGAAGGTAAAATTGGCTTTCGGCCAACCACCTTGCCTTTCGGCTTTTTCCCACATACACATACCGGAAAATCACTTGGACACGTACATGGATTTTCATTTTTCTTATAAATCGTTTTTACAATACGATCTTCTAATGAGTGAAAGGTAATAACGCAAATCCTTCCTTCCGGATTTAGCAGTTCAATCATGTCATCCAAAGTATTCTGCAATACCTCTAACTCTTTATTTAACTCAATTCGAATCGCCTGAAAAGTTCTTTTTGCAGGATGCCCGCCTGTTACCTGAACTTTCATAGGAATTGCTGCCCGAATAATATCTGTCAGCTCTCCTGCTGTCTCAATTGGTTTCTTCTTTCGTGCTGCTACGATATGCTTTGCAATATTTTTGGCAAATTTATCTTCTCCAAAATCCCGAATGATACGGAACAATTCCATTTCACTGTATTCATTCACGATATCTTTTGCTGTCAGACTCTGTCTGTCATCCATCCGCATATCTAACGGTGCATCGGCCTCACGATAAGTAAAGCCTCTCTCTGGTGTATCTAATTGAAAGGAGGATACGCCTAAATCCAGCACAATGCCATCTACTTTATCGATGCCAATCCGGTGCAATTCTTCTTTCATATTTGAATAATTACTGCGGATAATCGTTATCTTATCCCCGAACTCTGCCAAACGCTCACTGGCTGCTGCGATTGCATCCTTATCCTGGTCAATGCCAATCAATCGGCCCTTATCACCTAGCCGGCCTGCTACTTGATAAGCATGTCCGCCGCCGCCTAAGGTGCCATCTACATAGATTCCGTCCGGCTTGATGTTCAGATTTTCAATTGTCTCATTTAAAAGTACGGAATAGTGATTAAATTCCATGTGATAAACCTACATCCTTCCTACAGCCGCAAGCTTTGACGCTTAGATACTGAATCCTAACTCTGCCATGTGCTCTGCAATCTCTTCCATTTCATCTTCATCATATGTATTTTCCAGCCATCTGTCTTTATCCCAGATTTCTACTCTGCTTAATACGCCGACTAATACTACATCTTTCTTTAAGTCTGCATATTCACGTAAAACTTGTGGCAGTAGAATTCTTCCCTGCTTGTCCACTTCACAGCTTGCTGCACCCGCAAAGAAAAAACGTGAAAATTTTCTTGCATCTTTCGATGTCATGGAAATGTTACGGAATTTCTCTTCAATGTTGTGCCATTCGTCTAATGTGTACACAAATAAGCATCCATCCAGCCCCTTCGTTACTACAAATTCATCACCCAGCTGGTCACGAAACTTCGACGGAACTATCAGTCTGCCCTTAGCATCCACTGTATGGTTGTATTCACCCATAAACATCTGACACATTCACCTGCCTTTACGCTGGCATTCGGCTTCCATTCCAAGCATCTGCTCGTTAGTAATCTTCCACAAAACAGCAGCTTTATCCGCCACTTTGTTTCACAATCTTCTACTTTCTACCACTTTGATATCCATATTACTCTACTTTTTCAAAAAAAGCAAGGTTTTTCATGAATGGAATTGCTATTTAGCCCACGATTTAATTTTAAAATCGTGGGCTAAATAGCTTATTTATCTCGCATCAAAACTTGCACATTCTGTCTCTTTACTTGAACATGCATTACCACCTGCAATACTGATATGCTCTGCTTTGCAATTCTTATTCTCATTAAACCGGCAGTTTGTTGCTTCGCAAATAATTGCAATATCCTTTGTCAGACTATTTGCAGAGTTCTTTGGAATTTCACCCTTCCGTTCTTTAAAACTGTCACAAATTGTTTCATAGTTTGTTTTTGCATCCTTTCCCTCTACTACAATGTCGCCTTTTCCACAGCATCGGTTTGCATTATACACACAGCTTGTTACATAACAATCTAAATATGTTTTTTCCATAGAAAAATCTCCTTATACTTATTTTCTGCATTATTTAATCTTCCCGTTTTATAACTGCTTTATGCAAAAAGGACTGAATCAGACAAACGATGAATCAGAGTGAGAGTCAATAAAATTCTAAAAAAAGAGCAAGGATAACACTTTATCCTCACTCTTTACTGATAATTCTTATTTATTTTTTTCTTCTTCCGGTAATTCTACACGAATTTCTTTTGTACGAATTTCCTTGCAGATATCGTTGATAAAGTCACCTAATGCTTTTGTACCTTCATTTCCTGCGAAGCGGCTTCTTACGGATACTGTACCTTCTGCCTCTTCCTGCTGGCCTACGACAAGCATGTATGGAAGCTTATTCAATCTTGCTTCACGAATCTTAAAGCCAATCTTTTCAGAACGGTTGTCAACTGTTGCATCAATACCATTTGCTTTTAATTCTTTTAATACTTTATTAGCATATGCTTCATATTTGTCAGAAATTGGAAGTACGCGAACCTGTTCCGGACATAACCATGTTGGGAACTTGCCTGCATATTTTTCAATTAACCAGGCTAATGTTCTTTCGTAGCAGCCTAAAGATGTTCTGTGAATAATGTAAGGACGTACCTTGT
>CAYYZV010000002.1:0-38979 GCA_964476275.1 uncultured Roseburia sp. | reverse complement strand
AAAACTCAAGGTACATTCTGCGTAATTCGTTTTCTCCGTAAAACTTCTTCACAACTTTGTCCTCCAAACCTTTATCTCTATATTTGCGTGCAAACACGCCATCGATTTCTGCATTCAAATTTGCTCCGCAAAACAGAAACCAACTCCTGAATCATATTCTTCCGCTATCCGACAGTAAATGTCTGATAGCTCTATAGACACGAATCTTTATTTCGTATTATCGGATGCTGCATTCTTTGCATCCTTGTTGTCACGTAATTTCTTTCCGGTGAATACACCCGCTACAGCTACAGCTGCTAAAATAACCATAATAATAAAGTACTGTAAAAATGAAGCTATAAATGCCATCACATTTTCCTCCTTGCTTAACACTGAACGAATCTAAATTTACATCGTCTCATAATTTATTAATTATATCGCAAATAATTCCCCTGCGTCAAGTAGTCCCTATGATTCTCTTAGTTCAAATTCCTGATTTTCATAAGAGATTTGTACCACTTTGGCTGCCAGCTTCGGATTCTTCTGATGTCTGATATAATTTTCGATTCCAGAGTAATCCTGCCACATATGCATTGGGAACACGCATTCTGCATCGGTCTGCTCTAAAAAGAAATCTATTGCATTCCATTGATTCTTTCCAAGACGCGGATCCATTGGCACAAATGCAATATTGATATCCTTATTTGCCAATCGTTTTATTTCGCTCTGAAACTCTCTGCGCATCTTCCAGCATGTCAAATCATCTGCACCTTCAAAGCTCCAATCATTCAAATCTCCTGCATGGAAAATACCTGCACCATTTGTCTCTACATAGAATGCCACTCCCGCATCCGTAGAGCGAAATGTCTCTACATAAACACCTCCCTCTATCTTATATTTTGCCCGAATTGTTACATAGGTGATTTTTTGTCTGATTGCCGGGTCAATCCCATGCTTTTTTAAAAAATTCGGTGACATCTTGCAATCCTTTGACAAAATAAAATGTATATTATCATATTTTTCTGCCAAATGAAGTACATCCATGTCAAAATGATCCTGGTGCTTATGACTGGCAAATACATATACTGGTGTATCCGGCTCATATTCCGGCAGTACTCCTTTAAACTGATACCCATTTACCCTGTCTCCTGCAAACCAGTCAAAAATTAAAACCTTTTCATCTACTTCTACCAAAAAACAACTATGATGAATAAAAACTACTTTCATAAAAATCCGATTTACTTCTCCTTTACTCGATATTTAATGTTTTGCTAAAATAGAAAATAAATTTTCTTTTACTTTTTCAATTTTTTAAGTATTTTCTTTAAATCCTCCGATATCTCATCTACCTATAAAACGTTTTCCAATGCAAAGTACAATTTCCCATTCATAATGTATCAAGTATCTCCTGATAACTGCGTTCTATTTCTTCCTCCATTAAACAAAACATCGGAATATATTTATCAATAATTTTTTTTACTAATTCTTTTGCCTCATTTCCATCATATATATGAGTCATATTATTTCGTTCTTTCAACATAGAAAGCCATAATCCCTCATCTATAAAATCATATACAGCATATGCTGCTTTTATAATTTCTCTTGGTGAGCCTGTATTGGCAATACTATTGCCCTCATAACGCAACAATTCTTTTAATACTTTCCATGCAAGTTCAAACTGAATAAAAAACTTGTCAATAATTCCACTTATAATAAACTCATTTTCTAAATCTTCATTATATGCCTTAGAAAGCACAGCTAAATTAGACTTAAAATTATCAAATTTTTTCATAAAGAGTCTTTCCCTCCCTTTCGATGGATTCCACGAAACCTGCTTCAAGTTTCCTGTTCATGTCTACGACATCGTAAGTCAATAATGTAGAAGTATATTCTTCAACATCTAAAGAAAACCTTATAACATCTCCACCATATACAGCCAAATCTATGTCACTGGCTCGATGGTAATCACCTCTTGCTCTTGACCCAAAGAGAATCACTTTTTCAATGGCATATTTTTGTGCTAATGAAATTATTTCCTCTATGACTTCTTCCCTTATACCTGTTCCGCTCACACTAATTATCCTCTCCATTTTATTTTACTATATTTTTCATCTCCCCAAATTCAAAGCAAAGTTGTTTATTATTCTATTTTAGCATGATAAAACAGTTTTGGAAATATATTTTATATTTCAATCTCTCATTGCTATTTAGCCCACGATTTTAAAATAAAATCGTGGGCTAAATAGCTTATATAATGATACACACCATCCCACCACTGTTATCATTCACGATCTTTTGCATGGTATCCTGCAATTTCATCTGGCACTCATCATCCATCATGGCAATTTTGCTGCGAATACCATCCTCCATCAATTCCCCAATGGATTTTCCAAAAATATTTGTTTCCCAAACGCCCTCGTTACTCTGCTGACCAGCTTTTATGTACTGAATTAAATCCTTTGCCTGTTCTTCACTGCCGATAATTGGCGCAATTTCCGTTTCAATATTCGCACGGATCATATGAATCGATGGAGATACAGCCTTGATCTTAACACCAAATTTATTACCATGGCGAATCAATACCGGCTCCTCCATTTTAATATCCGCAAGACCTGGATTTACAACACCATATCCTTTTATCTGAACGGATTCTACTGCATTCGATACCTTATCATAGGACTCTTTTCTGGAGGACATATCTTTGATAAGACTGATTAATTCATATTCCCCTGTCACATTTACTCCGGCCATCTCACTGATATTTTCATAATAATAGTTCTCAGCCACCTCCATACAGACCTTAATACTGCCACTGGATAGATCAGCTTCATCTAATTTTACTTTAGAAACATAATCCAAATCTTCCATCTTTTTCTGCCAATCCAGACCATAAACATCTTTCATTCGATTTATCTGCCCCAGTAAATCTGCTGCTGTTTTTACAATTTCTTTTTTCACTTTATGCTCCATTGGAAGCAGTTCCGTCCATTTCGGTATGTAAAAACCAATCTGCTGAATCGGAAATTCATAAAGAATATTTTCCAAGATTTTTATCATATCATCTTTGCGCAGCTGTTCACAGTTTACCGGTAAAACCATCGTCTTATATTTTTCAGTCAGTTCTGCCGAAAGCTGTCTGGTTTCTTCACTATAAGGTTTTGTCGTATTAAGCAGAACAATAAACGGTTTTCCAATCGCTTCTAATTCCTGTATCGTCCGTTCCTCGGCTCGAATATAATTCTCCCGCTCCAAATCACCGATACTTCCATCTGTTGTTACCACAACACCTATTGTCGCATGATCTTTGATCACTTTTTCCGTACCTATGGCAGCCGCTTCTGAAAAAGGAATCTCATAATCAAACCACGGTGTCTTCACCATACGTTTTTCGTTTCCTTCCATATGCCCCACTGCACCATCCACCAGAAAACCGACACAATCTATTAAACGTACCTTTACGCAGCCTCCATCTTCTGCTCCATCTTTTCCCGGAAGACGAATCTCTGCTGCCTGCTGTGGAATAAACTTTGGTTCCGTTGTCATAATCGTTTTTCCCGCCGCCGCCTGAGGCAGTTCGTCAACCGCACGCTCCTTTGCTGCTCCCTCTGCAAGATACGGCAGCACCATCCACTCCATAAAACGCTTAATAAACGTAGATTTTCCAGTTCGAACCGGACCTACTACCCCTATATAGATTTCCCCGCCGCAACGCTCTTTAATATTTTTGTATAAATCATATTCCTTGTTCCTGTCCATAAAAAAACATCCTTTCCATACTTAAAACATTGTATGAAAAGGATGCTGTTTTTAGACCATGAACCGCATCTTACCATGCAGGCAGGTGTAATGAACTTCTGTCACATCACCTAAATATTCACCATCTGTATGTAACGCCATTGGCTTTTTTATATGAATATCAAGTTTTTTACAATCAAATACTTTAAATCCGTTAAAGTGCTCATGTGTACCTGTAGCCAGAAATGGAAGACGAAGCAACGCACCCAGCTTTGAAAACTTGTACACAAAACAGGTAGAAAGCAATCCATCCTGCATACTTGCCTTTGGCGCCATTGGTACACCGCCGCCCTCAGCTTTCGCATTCATGGCAGCTGCGAAAATCGTTCTTCTAAAATTTAATATAGAGGAACCATCTACTTTTACCGACATATCAGCTGTCTCCATTGTAAGCAGCGACTGTACTGTAACAATCAAATAAGAAACCTTGCCAAGTCCCAGCTTATTCATAAATACCTTTACCTTAGATGTTGCATTCTTTTTGCACACCAACGCGTCCATGCCTACACCAGAGCTGATAGCATATTTACGAGGCGAAGAAGCTTCTGGCCATTCTGCTACACCAAGGTCAATACGCTCATAGCAGTCTGTTCCCTTTTCTACGCAGGCTAAAATATCCTGTAACCGCTCCTGCGGACTTTTCTTTATCTGTAAATTTCTGGCAAAATCATTTCCGGAACCGGCTGGAATCAGAGAAACACGCACCTTTTCAAAATCCGTAATACCATTCACCACTTCATTTAATGTGCCGTCTCCACCAACTACAATAATACAAATATCTTCTTCATCTTTTTCACTGAGCATTTTTGCAAGTTCTGTCGCATGCCCCTTATACTGCGTCATAAAAACCTTATACGGAATCTTTTTTTCACGTAACTCAATCTGAACCTGACGCCATACACCTACGCCCTTTCCGGTTCTTGCTGTTTCATTTGCAATAAAATATAACATTGTTCCTCTCATTTCCGCGCTTTCACAGCACATTGATCTTTCCAACTTTGCGCCACAATGAGTTTATCATAAAGTAAAAGAAAAAGTAAACCCCTTGAACATTCTATTGACACTTTTGACTCTTTTGTCAAGAAAAAGAGACTGTCATTCGACAGCCCCTTCGTAATTTCAAATTATTTTTCTACCAGTCTTCCATACATTTCCATGTACATATAAACACGTTTTGCATCTTTATTCTGAAGCTGATCCGGGGTCATTCTCCACTCCCAGTTTCCACCTAATTTAGACGGTGTATTCATACGGCACTCTGCTCCAAGACCAATAATATCCTGCATTGTTACAATTGCGATATCTGCTACAGAACTCCATGCCCCACGCATCAATCCCCAATTATAACCTTCTTCTTTTGTAAGGTTTAAATATTCCTTCGCATACTTTATGGTTTCCTTTGGTGCATTCTTCACCCAGCCCATAATCGTATCATTATCATGTGTACCTGTATACACAACGCAATGCTTCTGATATTTGTGTGGTAAATAACTGCTTCCATTTCTTGTATCAAAGGCAAACTGTAACACCTTCATACCTGGGAAACCGGATTCTTCTACTAATTTTACTACAGATGGTGTCAATAAGCCCAAATCTTCTACAATGATATTGAGTTTGCCCAGTCTGCTTTCTAATGTACGGAATAAGTCCATTCCAGGTCCCTGTCTCCACTGACCATTCTTTGCATGACCATCCTTTGCCGGTATTGCGTAATAAGAATCAAATCCACGGAAATGATCAATTCGAATCACATCGTACAGCTTCGATACTGCTGCGATTCGTTTTGTCCACCATTCATAGTTATCCATTTTCATTGCATCCCAGCGGAATAATGGATTACCCCATAACTGACCGTCTGCTGAAAATGCATCCGGCGGACAGCCTGCAACATCAATTGGCTGTAAATTTTCGTCTAAATAAAACTGCGATGGATTTGCCCATACGTCTGCAGAATCACCTGCCACATAAATCGGTACATCACCAATGATTTCAATTCCTTTTTCATTGACATATGCTTTTAAGCTGTTCCACTGTTTATAGAACAAATACTGAAGCATCTTATAATAAAGAATATCCTCTGCATACTTTCTTCTGGCTGATTCCAGTGCATCCCCATTACGGAATCGAAGTTCATCTTCCCATTCCATCCAAGAAGCACCATCATGTGCATCTTTTAATGCCATAAATAATGCATAATCATTTAACCAGTGAGATTCATCATGACAGAATTTCCAGAATTCTTCCGGAATTTTCTTTTCAAATCTGGTATATGCTAATTTTAAAAGCTGATATTTAGAACTATATATCTTACCATAATCTACATACTGTGGGTTTGTTCCCCATGGCAGTGCTTCACATTCAGACTTTTTCAATAATTTTTCTTTGCATAAAGTTTCCAAATCAATAAAATATGGATTGCCTGCAAAGCTTGAAAATGACTGATATGGTGAATCACCATAGCTGGTTGGACAAATTGGCAGAATCTGCCAGTATTTCTGTCCTGCTTTCTCTAAAAAATCCGCAAACTTACGTGCTTCTTTTCCCATCGTTCCAATTCCATACGGTGATGGCAGCGATGAGATATGCATTAAAACTCCTCCGCATCTCATAGTCCTTTTCCTCCAAATTGCCTTCGGCATTATTTTATAACTCGTACACTTTCTCCATTTACGAGTTCAAACGGAACCAGCTCATGAATTGGCTCTTTTCGCCATTCAATCTGTCCGAGTAAAATCTCAACCCCCCGGGTTGCTAAAATCTGATATTGCTGTTTTACAGTAGCTAACTTCGGATTATAGTACTCTGCTAAAGCGGTACCATCAAATCCAATCACCGAAATATCCTCCGGCACCTGATAACCGTTATCTATTAGTGCACGAATTGCACCAATCGCCATCACATCTGACATTGCAAATACCGCTGTAAGATTTGGATATTTTTCTATAAGCCGTCCCATTCCCTGATATGCACTTTCAAAAGTATATCTTGCTCTTTCCAAACAGCGCTCTTCGTCAAAAACTGTATTGTGATTCTTAAAACTGGCAAGGCAGCCTTTATACCTCTGATAACTGGTATGTGACCTTTCCACACTGCCACCAAGAATCGCAATTTCTTTATGTCCGGCTTCAAATAAAACATCTACCGCACAGCGGGCTGCTTCCATATCATCTGTTGCTACACTGGACAAATTTTCAAAAGACATCGTATTCGCACGATTGGAAACCAATACGCACGGAATCTCCACTTTTGCAAAATCCTTTTCAAAAGATTCAGGATTGCCTCCCAAAAACAACAGACCTGCCGGTTTTCGTTCCCTGCAAAGCTGCAATGCCTGTTCTACTTCGTTTGTATCCTGTTCCAAATAATGTAAAATCAGACTGTAATCTGTCTTTTCAACCATTCGCTGAATCTCTTCCACCATATTTGCAAACATCATATTCGAAGCCCCTCTGATAAGTACACCTATCGACTTTGAATTGCTTTGCTTTAAGTGTTTTGCATTATTATTTGGAACAAAATGAAACTTTTCTACTGTTTCTTCAATTTTTTTCTTCGCCTCCGGGCTTACATCACTTCGATTATTCAACACCCGAGAAACTGTACTGATCGAGTACCCCGACTCTCTGGCAATATCTTTTATTGTAACCATATTTTACCTATCTTTAGCCTTTTACCGCACCTGCTAAAACACCTTCAATAATATATTTCTGGCATACCATATAGAAAATAACAATTGGAATAATTGCCAGCACTAATACCGCCATCATTGCACCCCAGTCTAACTGACCATGGCTCTGTTTTAAGAACTGAATTGCAATTGGAAGCGTTTTATATTTATTAATATTTAATACTAAGCTTGGAAGCAAGTAGTCATTCCAAATCCACATTGCCTGTAAAATTGCAACTGTAACTGTTGTAGGTTTCAAAATCGGGAAAATAATCATGAAGAAGGTCTGCAGCGGATTACATCCATCAATCATTGCTGCTTCTTCAATTTCCAATGAAATACTCTTTACGAAACCAGTAAACATAAATACTGCCAACCCTGCACCAAATCCAAGATATACAACGACGATACCAAGCGGATTGCTCAAATTTAACATATTAGCAAATTTCGATAAAGTAAACATTACCATTTGGAATGGTACAATCATAGAAAACAAACATAATACATAAATTGCTCTTGTTGTTTTTGTATGTACACGGGTAATATACCATGCACACATAGAGGTACAAATAATAATTGCGATTACAGATGCAACAGTAATAAATAATGAGATTCCAAATGCCTCAAAAAAATCTGTTAGTTTGATTGCATTTGTATAGTTGAGCGTACCTGCCCATGCACGTTCAATGCCTTCTACGAACTTGTCCCATCCATCAGATAAAGAGTTTGCACTGATAGAGAATGGATTACGGAAAATAAATGCTTTCTTCTTAAAAGAGTTTAATAATACCATAAATAAAGGAGTAAGCCATATCACACTGATTACGGAAAATATAGCAGTAAGCAGTCCGCCATGTTTCGAACGTCTGACTGCACTAACCTGTTCACTATTCTTTGCCATTAGCCTTCTACCTCCTTACTGGTTGTCAGTTTATTCTGTGCAAGGGAAATAATTGCTACAAGAATAAAGAAAATAACCGCTTTCGCCTGACCTACACCCTGCCAGCCTGTTGTACCATACATTGTGTCATAAATATTAAGTGCTAATAACTGTGACATTTTACCCGGATTACCGCCGGTCAAAGCTAAGTTCTGGTCAAATAACTTAAATCCGTTTGTCAATGTAAGGAATGTACAAACTGTAATAGTAGGCATTAACATTGGAAGTGTTACATTTGTTAAAACCTGCCAGCCTGTTGCACCGTCGATCTTAGCAGCCTCGATTAATTCGCCCGGCACATTCTGAATACCTGCTACATAGATAATCATCATATAACCAATCTGCTGCCAGCATACTACAATAATCAAGCCCCAGAATGCATACCATTCTGTACTTACGATTGATTTTGAGAAATTAGCAAGCACACTGTTAAATAACAGCAGCCATACATAACTTAATACAATACCACCGATTAAGTTTGGTAAAAAGAATACTGTACGGAAAAGATTGGTTCCTTTAATGCCTTTTGTCAATGCCATTGCGATTGCAAAGGATGCTAAATTAATAATAATAACAGAAACCAGCGTGAATAATGCTGTATACCACAATGAATGAATAAATGTTGTATCTAACTCACCATTTACAAAAAAGATTTTCAAATAATTGTCGAATCCAACCCACTTCCAGTCAACTACTGTAGTAAACTTACAAAAGGATAAAAAGATACCATATGCAAATGGCGCAATAAATCCAATTACAAATGCTGCCATAGTCGGAAGTACAAATATTGGAAAATATTTTTTTATCGCTTTTTCCATAACTCTCCTTCTTTCTTTTTAAAAAAGGAGCAAGCGAATCCTCACTCACTCCTTTTAAAAATTATATTATTATTTTCTTAAAATAATCAGTTCTTACTGTGCTGCTTCTTCAGCAAGTTTCCACTGTGTTGCCCAGCCATTTACAAATCCGTCAACAACTGCATCCCAGTCGCCAGAACCGTTTGTGTAAGCTGTTAATGGTGCAACTACACCTGCTCTCCAGTCATCTACGTTTGGCGTTGCGTTAAAGCTCCATGCTACTGCTGTCTTACCATCTGCTGCATAGTTGTTGTTATCCTGTGAGAATACGTTGTTTGGAGCATAGTCACCTGTGAAGGTATCAAATGGAGCAGAAAGTCCCATTGTATTTGTGATAGCATCACGGCCTTCGTCAGATGTGATTACCCATTCTAAGAATGCTAATGTAGCATCGATATCTTCCTGTGGAGCTTTTGCATTCACTGCCCAGTAGTTTTCTGTACCTACGCAAAGTCCCTGATTAGCATCATCTACACCAAAGTAAATTGGCATCATGCCAAGGTCTTCTGCTGTTACTTCATAACCATTATCCGGATTTGTAAGTGCTGCATATTCCCAGTTACCATTCTGGAAGAATACTGCTTCGCCCATACCGAATTCCATTTCTGCATTGTATGTACCATTGTCAAGAATCTTCTGATCTGCTGAAGATGTATTTACATATAAATCCCAAACATTCTTGAAGTTGTCAAGGTATGTACCATCGATTGCTGCTTCACCTGAGATTAAATCACAGCCATCTTCTAAGAATTCATAATATAAAGCTACACCAGCAAGGTGTCCTGAGAATCTCCATGAAGAGCCGCCGTCAAGACCTGAAGATGCAAACGCGCCGTCAAGATGTGTTCCTAATACTTCGTTGATTTCATCAACACGGCTGTTGATATCTTCTGCAACTGCTTTTAATGTTTCAAAGCTTGTGATGTCATCTGCGGAAGCAATCACTGCGTTTGGAACGTTTGCTGCATAGTCATTGAGGATTGTCTTGTTATAGATGATACCATAACATTCGTAGCAGTTAGCAACTGCTGCAACCTTGCCATCATAGTTGATAGAAAGGGATTTGTCAGCTAAATGTTCATATAAAGCTGTTCCGGAAAGATCTAATGTATAGTCATTCCATGTCTGAGCTGCTGTTGTGTTACCAATGTTGAAGATTGTTGGAGCATCTTCTTTTGCCATTTCAGCCTGCATCTGTGTGCTGTACTGTCCTTCTGCAGCTGTTAATACGTTTACTTCTACACCAGTCTGTTTTGTGTAAACTGCTGCAAGGTCTTTCCAAGCCTGGTCAACTTCTGGTTTAAAGTTTAACATATAAACGGAACCAGTTGCTGTGCCACTAGCTTCTGTGCCGGCAACTTCTGTACCAGCGTTGCTTCCTGCATCATCAGATCCGCCACATCCAGCAAATAAAGTTGCTGTCATAGCTAATGTGAGCATGAGCGATACAATTTTTTTCTTCATCTTTTTCACCCTCCTGAAAAATTTTTACTGTCTGCTGTGCGCAAAACAGCTTTTTGAAAACGCTTTCGGCAATGTTTCCGGTAACGTTTCCAAATGATAATAAAATTATATTTCTTGCATTCTTTTTTTGCAACACTTCTTTGCATTTTCCACGTTATATACAAGTTATTTTTTCTTTTTTTATGCATTTTCGACAAAAAGTATCCAAATTATTCAAAGCCAAGCTCGAAAACACTACGTGTTTCCTCACTGTGGCTTCTCGCCAAAGAAATTTTCAAAAATGCATTCATTTCAGCAAGCAAAATGCCTGCATTTTATGAAAATTGCCTTGGCTCTGAATAATTACATGTTGTAAAAATATGGGGAAATGTGATAAACTTTTATTAATACGAAAATGAATTATACATGAGGATTACTATGAAAGAAATTGTTAAAAACAAACTGGGACAAAGTGCCAAAAATGCGGGCACCTCGATTAAATGGGTAATTTTTGCATTGCTCGTCGGTACAATTGTGGGGGGCATCGCTACTGCATTTCACTTTTCCATCTCCATTGCTACAATGGTCCGGGAAAAGAATCCATGGATTATCTTCCTTCTTCCAATCGGCGGTCTTATTATCGTAAGATGTTACCGAATGGTAAGAGACGAAAAAGAGCTCAGTACAAATTCCGTGCTGTCTGCCATTCATTCTAATGAAAAGCTTCCTTTAAAGATGGCGCCGCTTATTTTTGTTTCTACCGTTATCACCCACTTATTCGGTGGTTCTGCCGGAAGAGAGGGTGCTGCTTTACAGCTTGGCGGAAGTATCGGCAATGGACTTGGAGCCCTTTTCCACTTTGATGACAGCGACAAACATATTATGATTATGTGCGGTATGAGTGCTGCTTTTGCCGCATTATTCGGCACACCAATGGCTGCTGCTATCTTTTCTATGGAAGTTATTAGTGTAGGTATTATGCAGTATTCTGCATTGGTGCCATGCGTTATTTCTTCCCTTGCAGCTTTTTCCGTTGCACAGGCATTTGGTGTGGGACAGGAATTGTTTTTAGTCGAACAAGTTCCAAACCTCACCATATTATCTGCCGGCAAGGTTTCTATTCTTGCAGTAATCTGTGCGGTTGTAAGTATTGCTTTTTGTATTCTGCTTCATCAAACGGAGCATCTGTGTAAGAAAGTATTTAAAAATCCTTACTTACGTATCGTAGCAGGTGGATGCCTGATTATTATATTAACTTTACTAGTTGGAGATCAGACTTATAACGGAAGCGGCATGCATGTCATTGAAGAGGCTGTCAAAGGACATGTCGTACCTGAAGCCTTTTTACTAAAAATGATTTTTACAGCACTAACTATTGGAGCAGGCTATAAGGGCGGCGAAATCGTTCCTTCTCTTTTTATCGGTGCTTCTGTAGGCTGTTTATTCGGTAATTTTATTGGTTTCTCACCATCCCTTTGCGCAGCAGTCGGCATGACTTCTCTCTTCTGCGGTGTTACAAACTGCCCGATTACTTCACTGCTTATCAGCTTTGAATTATTCGGCTATGACGGAATGCCATACTTCTTACTGGCAGTTGCATTCAGCTATATGCTGTCCGGTTATTATGGACTTTACAGCAGCCAGAGAATTATGTACTCTAAATATCGTACAAAATATATTAATCGTCAGTCGCACTAGAATCAAAAACTATTCAGAGCCCAGCTCGAAAATTCTTTGAATTTCCAGAGAACTGTTACAGTTCTTTTGCTGTGGCTTCTCGCCAAAGAAATTTACAAAAAGAGAATGCGTTCCTGCAAGCAGGACGCATTCTCTTTTTGTAAATTTCCTTGGCTCTGAATAGTTACCATATCTTCGTTGTCCACTTTGAGCAATCCCATACTTCGCTCACAATATCCTCATAGAACTCAGGCTCGTGACAGATTAATAAAACACTGCCCTTGTATGCTTTCAGCGCACGCTTTAACTCATCCTTCGCATCCACATCTAAATGGTTGGTCGGCTCGTCCAAAAGCAGCACATTTGTATTTTTATTAATCAGCTTACATAAGCGTACCTTTGCCTGCTCTCCGCCGCTTAATACACGAACCAGACTCTCGATGTGCTTTGTTGTAAGTCCGCATTTTGCAAGGGCAGAACGCACTTCATACTGAGAATAAGATGGAAACTCTTCCCATATTTCCTCAATACAGGTACGATTGTTTTCTTCCTTAATCTCCTGTTCAAAATAACCGATTTCCAGATTCTCACCCAACTCTACGTTTCCGCTTAAAGAAGGGGTCAGACCTAAAATACTGCGCAATAACGTTGTTTTACCGATACCGTTGGCACCTACCAATGCAATCTTTTGTCCGCGCTCCATGGAAATATTAAGTGGTTTTGATAATGGTTCATCATAACCAATTACCAAATCCTTTGTTTCAAATAAGTATCTGCCCGGAGTCTTGCCCACTTTAAAGTTAAATTCCGGCTTCGGTTTTTCTGCCGCTAACTCGATGACATCCATCTTATCGAGTTTCTTTTGGCGGGACATTGCCATATTTCTAGTAGCTACACGCGCTTTGTTTCTTGCAACGAAATCCTTTAATTCACTGATTTCCTGCTGCTGCTTGCGGTAAGCCGCCTCAAGCTGCGATTTCTTTACCTCATAAACCTCTTGGAACTTATCATAATCTCCTACATAACGATCCAAACGCTGGTTTTCCATATGATAAATAATATTAATTACTTCATTTAAAAATGGAATGTCATGGGAAATCAAAATAAATGCATTCTCATATTCCTGTAAATAACGCTTTAACCATGTAATATGTTCCGCATCTAAGTAGTTTGTCGGCTCGTCCAGTAATAAAATATCCGGTTTTTCCAGCAAAAGCTTTGCCAGTAAAACCTTCATTCGCTGTCCGCCGCTTAAATCTGTCACATCATGATCTAAGCCCAAATCAAGCAGCCCAAGTGCTCTTGCAACCTCTTCTACCTTAGAATCAATGATGTAGAAATCATGCATCGTCAGAGCATCCTGAATGACACCCAATTCTTCCATCATTATATCCATTTCTTCCGGATCTGCGTCACCTAACTTATCACAGATTGCATTCATCTGTTCTTCCATTTCAAATAACCAGGCAAAAGCAGACTTTAGTACGCTTTCAATCGTCATACCTTTTGTCAATGTAGAATGCTGGTCCAGATAGCCAACACGGACATTTTTTGCCCATTCAATTTTTCCTTCATCCGGCATCAGCTTTCCGGTTACGATATTCATAAAGGTAGATTTTCCTTCTCCGTTGGCACCTACCAGACCAATATGCTCTCCTTTTAATAAACGGAAAGATACATCATTAAAAATAGCTCTGTCACCAAAACCATGTGTTAAATGTTCTACGTTTAATATACTCATAATTCCTCTCATTCTGCCAGGATACCGGCTTTTCGAATCTTTTGCCATACGTTCACTATTTTATCTATCTTAGCCTATAAAATCAATCCTATTTTTTGAAATCTGTGTATTTCACACAAATTTTACTGGAACTTATTTCCTAAAATATGCTTTTATGCTATACTACCTATATATGTTTTTACAAATGGGATAAATTCCCAGGAAGAGAGAGGGACGCTTTTTATGAAACTGAACTACAAACGCACCACACTAATCGGATTGGCTTTTCTGTCTATTTCCGCATTTTGGCAGATGTACGACAATGTCATTCCGCTAATCCTAAAAAATACCTTCCTGTTAGGTGAAACCTACACCGGTGTCATCATGGCAGCCGATAATGTTCTGGCTCTGTTTTTATTACCGATTTTTGGTTCTTTCTCAGATAAAATATCAACACCTATCGGTAAGAGAATGCCTTTTATCTTAGGTGGTACCGGAATCGCATTTTGCTTTTTAATGTTATTGAATTATGCGAACCAGTCAAGAAATCTGATTCTTTTTGTTGTGACTCTTTTCTTATTGTTAATTTCCATGGGAACTTATCGTTCTCCTGCTGTCGCATTAATGCCAGACTTAACTCCAAAGCCTCTGCGAAGCAAAGGTAATGCGGTTATCAACTTAATGGGTGCTGTCGGCGGTGTTTACACTTTAATTATGATTCAGACAGTCGTAGGTCCTGGTACTACACCGGATTACTTCCCGCTGTTTTTATCTGTTGGCATTCTTATGCTTGTAAGTGTTGCTATTTTATTTTTCACAATTAAAGAAAATAAACTTCGTGCCGGAATGGTTGATGAAGTTGATGAAGAAGAAGCCGAAGAGAAAAAAGCTCCACAGAGTACTTCAGAACTTCCAAAAGATGTGAAACGCAGTTTATTCTTTATTTTGATTTCTGTTTCCCTTTGGTTTATTTCCTACAACGCAGTTACTACTGCTTTCTCCCGTTATGCAACACACGTTTGGGGCTTGGAAAACGGCGGATATGCAAACTGCTTAATGGTATGTACGGTAGCTGCTATCATCAGTTACCTCCCTATCGGTGTGATTTCAAGTAAGATCGGCCGTAAGAAAACCATTATGATAGGTCTTGTTCTTTTAGCTTTTTGTTTCTTCTGTGCAGGCATGATGAACAGCTTCCACTGGGTTATGAATATCATTTTTGCACTAGTTGGATTTGCATGGGCATCCATTGGTGTAAACTCTTTCCCAATGGTTGTTGAAATGTCCGCAGCCGGAGATGTAGGTAAATATACCGGTTTATATTATACCTTCTCCATGGCGGCTCAAGTTGTAACACCTATTTTATCAGGCTTTTTATTAGAACATGTATCTTATCGTACACTGTTCCCTTACGCTGTAATCTTTGCCATTCTTGCATTTATTACAATGTCTCAGGTAAAACACGGTGATTCAAAACCGATTCAGAAAAAGAGTATGTTAGAAAATTTTGATGTAGACGATTGATTTCAGAAAGGTTTTATTATGATAGTAAAGTATATTTTATTAATTCTGTTTCCAGTCTATCTTTTTTTGATTGCCCCAAGACTCTTTAAAAAACCTGACCGCAGCAAATTATATGGTGTGTATTATGCACACCGTGGTCTTTTCGATAATAAGAGTAACGCGCCGGAAAATTCGCTTGCTGCTTTTCGACTGGCAGTCGAAAATGGCTATGGAATTGAACTGGATGTACAGCTCAGCAAAGACAATGTTCCGGTTGTATTTCATGATGCCACTTTAAAGCGCATGTGCGGTGTAGACGGAAAGGTGTGGGATTATAACTTAGCAGAATTGCAGCAGATGAAACTGGCTTCATCCAATGAAACCATTCCTACCTTTGAGGAAGTATTAAACACGATTGCAGGAAAAACTCCAATCATTGTTGAATATAAGCTAGACCGTGTTCAGACAAAGGTATGCGAACTCGGAAATAAACTGCTTACCGCTTATGAAAAAAAATATAACGGTCCTTACTGTATCGAAAGTTTTCATCCGCTGGCAGTTATTTGGTATAAAAAGAACCGTCCGGATATTATCCGCGGGCAGCTCTCCATGAATTTCCAAAAGGATAATACAAAAAAGCAGCCTGCCTATACTATTTTGCTTACTCATCTTATCAGTAATGTAGCTGCCAGACCGGACTTTATTGCTTATAAGCATACTGATTACAAAAATCTTTCCAGACGACTGTGCCGGCTTATGGGTGCACTTTCTGTCACATGGACCATTAAATCTGTTGCAGAATACGAAAAAGTAAAATCGGAATTCGACTTATTTATCTTTGACAGCTGCAGACTATAATAAAATGCGCAAAGCTCCCCAAATGATATGTATACCTGTTGCAAGGTTTTGTATCATTTGGGGAGCTTTTTATATTTCATTCTAAAGCTTAATAAAATACTTATCATATATCTCAAAAAACTGATCCGTCTCGATTCCGGATGTACTGTCGATTTTTAACGCTTCCCACACATCTTCATTCAAATAAGAACTCAAACCTGTCAAAAACTGGTTATAAACTCCGTCAAAGGTATCTTTTCTTCGTTTATCAAGAATAATCTCCTTATTCTCTTCCGTCAGCTCCTGATTAAACTTATTCAAACACTTAATAAAGTAATATCCCTCTTCTGTCTGAATTGCATCAGTTACTTCATTGTCATTTAACTGAAAGACAATCTGTTCTACCTCATCCGGCAGATCTGTCCGACAGATATTTACTGAAACACTGGAAAGCTCGTTATACGTATTTGCTACTGCAGCAAAATCTTCGCCTTCCATAAGCTTGCTTCGTACAAAAGCCGCAGTACTGGCATCTGACACAAATATCTGCATAACCTGCATAACTCTTGCTTCATCGTCACTGACTTCATCATCAATTTCATTCACAATTGCCTGATGCACCTTTCCTGCCAATGCATAGTGTCTGTAAAATTCTTCTGCTTCCGACACAGAAATCCCCAGATAATCTTTGTCTGTCTCTGTGAGAGACGCACAGTATTCTTTTGCAGCTTCTTTTATCTTTGCCTCTTCCTCTTCTGACAAAACCAGCCCTTCCTGATCTGCCAGCTGTTTCATACAAACCATATTTACCAATTCATTTAATGTAATAGCCTTAATGTATTCCTCTAAAGAATTATCTCCAAAATCATGCTGCCACAAATCCAGTGTATAGGCTTCTCCATAAATGTTCTGATAATTTGCCAAATACACCTTTGCCTCTTTCATACTGCAGGTCATTTCACCAATCTGAAACAAATGCTTATTTCCGAGCGGTTTTAATACAACAATATTTTTATCTCCTATCTGGCAGCCTGTCAAAAGTGTACAAAAAAGCAGACAAACTGCCGCTATCCTTTTTATTCTTTTCATTTCATTACCTTATGCTTCTACTATCAAAAATCTTCCGCTTGGCAGCGCAAATACTTCGCTGGCTTCTAATAATTCCTCATTCGACATACCTGCAATATCTGCCTCATCTTCAAAATAAGCACGTACCTCTTTTATATTTTTCACTACAACTGCCATGCAATCCTCTAAAAATTCTTCTGCCTCTTCCATTGTCTCTGCAATGCGCTCAGGCAAAAGATGCTCCTGATGCTCTAAAAAATAGGTTAAACATTCTTCATCGTATTCTCTCATATAATTTCTCTCCTTGTTTTCTACCACTTATAAATATCAATTCCAAGCTTTTTCAACTCTAAATAAATAGCTGACACCGGTAATCCTACCACATTGTTATAATCTCCGTCAATCTTTTCGATGTAAACTGCGCATTTCCCCTGAATTCCGTACGATCCAGCCTTGTCAGCAGGCTCTCCTGTGGCAATATACCGTTTTATCTCTAAATCTGTCATCTCCCGCATATGCACATCGGTCTTTTCAAAAAAGCTGTGTGCTCCGGCTTTTCCGTTTTTATCCAAAAAAACCAGTGTCACACCTGTGTATACGGAATGTACCTTTCCTGACAGCATCGAAAGCATACGGTAGGCATCTGCTTCATCCTTCGGCTTTCCCAAAATTTCCATCTTTTCAGACGCATTCCGGGCTGCTACAACTGTATCCGCACCAATAACTAACATATCCTGCGGTGTCATAATCTCATCATGATTTTGTGAAAACCGGTTCAGCATTCCTGCCACCTCTAACGCCTTTTGGCGTGACAATTCCATTACCACCTCATGCGGTTCTGTTTTAGTGATTACCTCTTCTCCTTTTGCCGGAATAATTTCAAATTCCAAACCAATCTGTTCTAATAATTCTTTTCTGCGCGGAGACGCAGAAGCCAATATAATCTGTTTCATCATACAATTAATACCTCTCCAAACTTAAAGGCATAAATCAGCTTTTCCTTTACACGCAGACCCCTGTCTGCAAATACACGGTTTAAAGCCTCCTCATAAAGATTTAACTGCATTTCATAGCGCGCAATTAATTCTTCCCGCTCCTTTACGGAATCGGTTTTATAATCCAGCAGTACAATACCATCTTCTTCTGCCCAAAAAACGTCAATAATTCCCTGTATCAAAGTCAAATCTTCTGACTTGCCTTCTTTTTCAAAGAATCCTGCTGTTACAAGTTCTTTTTCTGTAAATCCCATCACAAATGGTTTTTCCCGATACAGCTTCCCTGACAATGCCGCTTTTTTCATCCGTTCTCCAGTTTTGGAACGTAAAAATGCCTCTATCTTATACATCGGCAGCAAATCACTTAATTCCTTCGTAATGCGCCCGCTTTCTAACATCTCCTTCAGCTGTTCCCGCGGTGTTCTTTCACTAGCAAAATCATAGCATTCCATCATCCGATGCACTGCCGTACCGCGCAGCGCTCCCCTATTTATAGTTTCTTCCTGTTCACTCATAAATTTCGGCACATACGGCACAATTTCTTCCTCTTCAAACACTTGAACGGAATCTGCATCCTCTGCTTCAAAGGCCTCTCTCATTGCCCGATGCTT
Organism: uncultured Roseburia sp.; assembly: GCA_964476275.1. GTDB lineage: Bacteria > Bacillota > Clostridia > Lachnospirales > Lachnospiraceae > Roseburia. Next base: position 19,887 of record CAYYZV010000002.1, on the reverse strand, counting down.
TAATTCCGATACGGAATACTTATTCTTTCTTACATCCTCTCCTTCTACCGCATAAGGATAACTTTCTGCAAAACGCTCATCCAGCTCTTTGATATATTTAGATGCGGCATGCTCTACAGCATCCAGACAATTCTGTTTTTCAAAAGCATCAAACACCTGCTTTTCAATCTCTTCTGTTACAAGTTCTTCTGCAGACACACAGGTAACCGGATATTTTCCATTATAAGAAAGCATCGCCGGAAGTACCCAGTCTAAATAAGAAGCGGCACGTTCTCTGCTCAAATAAGGCAATCTTTGTCCTTTTTTCAATCCGTAACTACTCACTTCCTGTTCATATACTTCAAGTTTTGCTTCAATTTCTTTTTTGCTTCCGGTCAAAATCAGTTTCTCTTTTGCTCTGGTAAGCGCTACATAAAGTACGCGCAGCTCTTCTCCTAAATTTTCCAGCTCAAGCTGCTTTCCAATCGCCTTTTTTGCAATCGTAGGTGCCTTAATCCGGCGTTTTCCATCCATCACATCCAGTCCCGCACCATATTCCGGGTGAAGTACCATTTTACTGCGGCTATCCTGCTTATTAAAGTTTTTCCCAAGCCCCGATACAAAAACAATCGGAAATTCAAGACCCTTACTCTTATGAATACTCATAATACGCACAACGTTTTCATTCTCACCGATTAGATCTGCCTCTCCAAAATCTACGTTATACTTTTGCAATTCATCAATATATCTGACGAAATGAAACAGCCCCTTATAACTGGTCTTTTCATATGCAGTCGCCTTTTCTAAAAGCATATCTAAGTTTGCCCGCCGTCTGGCTCCTGCCGGCATTGCCGCCGCATAATCGCCATATCCGGTTTCTTTTAAAACTAATTCCACCAAATCATGAATCGGTGTATCAATCACTTTCCCCCGAAGCTTCTCATAACACTTATAAAAACGAAGCAGCTTTTTTTCTGCCTGATGCTTTTCTTTTGTCTGATTCTTTTCTTCTTCCTGATCTGCTTTTTCTCTTTCTTTCAGATCTTTGCACAATTCCAATACACTCACATGGAACGGCCTTTCTTTCTGAAATAACCGTAAAATGGCCAAGTCTTCATCCGTCATATTCCCAATCGGAGAACGCAAAACAGCTGCTAACGGAATATCCTGTCTGGGATTATCCAGAATCCGAAGCATAGAAAGCACCGTCTGAACCTCTATCGCAGAAAAATATCCGGTCTGGGACAGAGCATATGCAGGAATCCCTTCGTCATTTAATACCTGAACAAAGCTCTCTGTCCATCCGCTTAAGCTTCGAAGCAATATAACAATATCTGAATACAAAACCCCTCGAAGCTGTCCGGTTTTCTTATCTGTCACAAAGGCCTGCTCCATAAGCTTATGAATACGATTTGCCACAAGCTTTGCCTCTAACAGCTTTTTATCCGCATATTCTGTATCCTCCAGCAGTTCATCATTACTGTCAGTCAGCAATAATTCTGCTTTCACATCTTCATTATCTAAGTCAGAAATATCCGGATAAGATGCACCCGGGTACAATGCCGCCAAATCGTCATACTCGACATTTCCCAAGTCTTTCCCCATAATGCGGTAAAAAATATCATTGGCAGCCTCAAGTACCTCTTTGCGACTTCGGAAATTTTGATGCAAATCAATTCTCTGTGTCTTACTATCCTCCAAAGAATACGTATCATATTTTTCCATAAAAAGCTCCGGTCTTGCCAAACGAAACCGGTAAATACTCTGCTTTACGTCACCTACCATAAAAATATTATTTTCATTCCGTTCCATGCGGGAAATAGACGTTAAAATCGCTTCCTGTACATAGTTACTGTCCTGATACTCATCAATCATAATCTCTTCAAAGGTATTCCGAAACTCTTCTGCTGTCTGCTTCGCTTTTCCAGTTTCTTCATCCACTAAAATTTCCAATGCAAAATGCTCTACATCATGAAAATCCACCAGATTTTTCTTTCGCTTTTCGGCTGCATACTGTTTGGCAAATTCCTCCGTCAAACTTACCAAAACCTCTGCCATAGGTGCCGCTTTCTGCAGCTGTTCTACCATAAGCTCCGGTGCCATAAAACAATACTGATTCACCAGCTTCTTTACCACACCTTTTCCATCTTCACGAATCGCTTTTACATATTCCAGCTTTTCCTGACTGCCGGTGTAGCCTCTGCTGCTGGCTAATCTGGCATATTTCACATTTTTAAGCCCATTATACAAACTTGTAAAGCTGTCTAAGCCAGCCAGAGCCTCATAAAGCTCTAAATCGCTTTCTAATGCACTTGCATACATATTCGGTCCATCTGCCTCTAAAGCAAGCTCTAAGGCCAATTCAACAGACCTGCATACATCCTTTAACAGCTGCCTTATATTCTTAATCACAGGCTTCATCCATACAGCCCGATTCAGTTCTTCGACACTGGAAGTCTCATAACAGGACTTACAGCTCTCTAGCCACTGTTTTGGCCACGGATAACTTTTGGAAAAATCATAGAGCCCTAAAATCATCTCAATTGCCCCATCGTCACTTCTTCCTGAAGAATATCCCTCCATAAAGGCTGTAAATGCATCATCCGGATGCTCATAATGCACTTCTAAAACCGACTTTATGACATCCTCCCGCAATAACTTCAATTCTCCCTCGTCTCCAATACGAAAATTCGGTTCGATATCAATTTCATAAAAATGATTCCGCACCACATAAAGGCAGAAACTGTCTATCGTTGTAATCTGTGCATTGTGGATCAATGTAAGCTGACGCTGCAAATGCTCATCCGTTTCATGCTCCTCTAACGCTTTTTCAATTGCCGCACTGATTCGCTCTCTCATCTCTGCCGCTGCCGCATTTGTAAAAGTAACAATCAAAAGGCGGTCAATATCCACAGGATGTTTTTTATCCGTTATCATTTTAATAATACGCTCAACTAAAACAGCCGTTTTACCGGAACCCGCAGCTGCTGAAACCAGAATGTTACGATTGCGTAAATCAATTACCTTCTGCTGATCCGCTGTCCACTTCATTCCCATTTTCTATAACATCCTTTCTGCGCATTTTTTCAAAAATTTCTTCCGAATCACTAAAATGTTCCAGCTTTCGGTATGTCTGTCCCGACAGACGGGAATCAAAACCACACACCGCATGATACGGACAATAATCGCAGCCACTCTGCTGAGCCAGCCGATATGGCTTCATTGCTACATCTCCAGCAAGAATCTGCCGGCCTGCTTCCATAATCTTTTCATTTACATAATTGGAAAGCACCGAAAATTCTTCTCCACTCGCCACTTTCGATGTCGCTTTTAAGCTTCCATCTGTCTTTAATCCGACCGGAATAACAGAAGAAGAACCGGATAACTCCACATCCATGGCATGATAAACCTCTGGATTTTCATTCACCAGACCATTTAACTTTAACTGCTCCAACAGTGCTTTTTTAATCTCTTCCTCGGATTCTTGGCCTGTACCTTCCACCATCGGATGCTTCACATGATAATAAAAAATTCCTGCAGGTTCTATCTGTTTATCCGGATGCTTTTTCCCTACTAATTCCATTGCCGCATTCATATATACCACCAGCTGCAGCTGTAATCCATGATATAAATTTAACAAGGAAAAACTGGTATTTCCTGATTTATAATCAATAATTCTTACATAAATCTTATCTTTTTCTTCATAGGTATCTACACGATCGATTCTTCCGCGCAGATTCATTTTTTCCTCTTCACTTAACTGAAAATGAATAGCATTAAAATTACTGTAGCCCGAAAAAGACACTTCAAATTCCTTTGGTACAAATTGACCTTTCCGCACCTGATGAATCAGCGCCCACACCGTACAGTACAGCGTATTCTTCATACGAGAAAGCATATAGCGGTTTCTGGAATCCTCAAAAGCATCTGCACCCGTATATCCGGCAACTGTTTCCTCCATCGCCTCTTCTACCAATTCATTTACGGTTTCCTCCGGTATATCAAACCAGCTGTAGCCGGACTTCTCTAATTTACCTGCAAAATGTTCCAGTACCTCATGATAAATATTTCCCATGTCCACACTGGCAAACTGTAAAAGTTCCCGCTCTTTTATGCCTAATCCATACTGCAGATAGTGAGCAAACGCACAGGATGCAAAACACTCCAATCGAGTTACACTGTTCTCTAATGTCGTACCATATAATGCCTTTGCAACAGCACGGCTGATTGGTTCTTCTTTATAAGAATGATAAGCTGCATCCAAAAGCTTCTGCACCCTTTCCCGAAAATTCGCATTCTTTAAATACCAGTTTGTCAAGGCGTTCCAAAATTCATCCTTTGTTTTCTCCTGCAGTCCCTGTAAAAAGAATTCCATTCCGCTTTCCGGTGTCAAAATCTGTTCTCTTTCCAAAAACTGTGCAATTTCTTTCATTTCAAGCTTTGGAAACAGCTTCCGAATCGTTCCTACTAAATAAGACGGGCGCAATGCTTTTCCTTCCGCATTCACCTTTGACAAGGTAAGATACAAACGTTCGGAAGGTTTCGTCATATTCAGATACAAATAAAACTTTTGAATAAATACCTTTTCCCTTGCTCCAGGTGCCAGCTCCATATCTGCTTCACTTAACATTTCACGCTCAAACTGCGAAATAATACCGCCTTTGTTTTCTGATTTTGGCACAACACCATCGTTTACTCCAACAAAAAACAGCACCCTTATATGCTGCAAACGGGTTCTCTCAATATCTCCAATCGTCACCTTGTCATTTCCAGGAGGAATCACAGCCACTTTCGCCGCATCAAATCCGGCATCCAGAATATCCGCAAATTCTCCGATGGTAATCGTTTCCTCACCTAACAAAGCCACTACTTTATCCAACAAATCAATCAAAATCCGATAAATCTGTCCATATTCCTTTGCCTTGACAAAATCACCGGCCTTAGCATATGCTTCTTCTTTTGCTTTCATCTGCTGTTCAATTTTTAACTGAACCAGCAATTCATATAACGCAGCTCCGGCATCTTTTACTTTTACATCCGATGTCAAAAATACCTCATATAAAGGTAATAACATCGTAACTACCTGCTCTCTAATCTGATTTAATTCCAGCAAATCCTCTTTACCATCTTTGCTTACAAAGCTCCAGGTACTCCGCCACTTCTTATAGCCGCGAATCCCTTTCGCCAATACATAGTTTTCCAAAAGGTCGATTTGCTCTTCCATACATCCGCACAAACCGCTGCGCAAAAATCGAAAAACACTCTGATAAGAAAATCCTGTTTCAACTATTTCTAAAGCTGCCCGCACAAATTCTACCAGTGGATGATATAAAATTCCCTTTGTCTGGTCGATAAAAAAGGGAATTTCATACTTTTCAAAGCTTTCCGGTACATAATTTGCATATAAGTTTACATCACCCGTTACGACTGCAATATCCTTATACTGGTATCCTTCCCGCCGCACCAACAATGCAATTTCATTTGCCACATAAAAAAGCTCTTCTTTTGGATTGCGATGAATCGATAAACGAATCGCATCGGTCTCTTTCTGCCACCGTTTCCCCCATGGTCGGAACAGATTCTGCTCCATAAAATGCAATGCCCCTTCTGACTGCTTATAACGCCAGCCCGGCTCTAGCACCATCGGTTCTTCTACGAGTATATGAAGCCTGTCTGCCATATCAAGCAATGACTTTACCGTTTTTTTACTCATAGCAAACAATTCATGACTGCCTCTGCTGTGATAAAAATCCTCACGATAATCCATGGTGACTGAAACAGTTATTTTTTCTGCCACCGTCAAGAGCTTCGCCAATAAATGATTCTGTATCGGTGTAAAACCGGTAAATTCATCAAAAACAATCACACTGCCTTGAAGGATTGCCGAATCTTCTGCCACTTCACATAAAAGTGTCAGTATTTCTTCGGACGTAATAAATTTTCCTTCCAAAAATTTCCGAAATCCTTCATATAAAGTCCATACATCCTGCAATTTCCTACGCAGCGTTTCACTGATTTTTCCGCAAGACAAAAACTCCTGCAGTTTGTCAGGAGTTATATTATACTGGCTTAATTCAGAAATCAGTGATTTCACCTCTCCGATATAGCCCATTTTATTCATATTACTGCCAAGAACCTTCAAATCTGCTTTTCGTTCCTCGGCAATCCGGCGAAGAACCAGATTTTTTCCTGTTTCTTCTAAAACCATCAGATTTTCCTGTCCCAGCTCGTCAAACACGCGGTATGCCAGTCGTGCAAAGCTAAGTACATCTACATTCATAATTGCATGTGTTTTCTGTAACCGCACCAGCTCCCGCTGAGTTGACATGGTAAACTGCTCCGGTACCAGTACCAAATAGTTTTTATCCGGATTTTTTTCTGCTTCTTCTAATACGCTTTTATACAGGTAAGTGGATTTCCCGCTTCCTGAATTTCCAAAAACAAATTGAAGCGACATACACTCACTCCTTTTTACTTTCCAAATTTAAAATCAGGACCTAAATTTCCTTCTTTTAAGTGTTTTCTGCACAATGCAATATAGGAGTCATTTCCGCCCAGTACAACCTGCTCTCCTTCTCTTACAATTCCATGCTCATTGAAACGTGCGTTACATCTGGCTGCTTTTCCGCACCAGCATACCGTCTTTATTTCTTCAATAATATCTGCCCAGGCAAATAACCAGATACTTCCTTCAAACGGAACATTCTGAAAATCTGCACGCAGTCCATAACAGATAACCGGAACCTCCAAATCATCTACAATATGCGTAAAATATGCAATCTGTGCTTTTGAACAGAACTGTGCCTCATCTATAATCACACAATCATATTTTTTTATTTCTTCATCCGGCATTTCCATCAAATCTTCTGTCCAGATACACTTTTCTTCCAGTCCCATACGGGAACGTATGATTTTCTCACCATCACGCAAGTCAATCTTTGGCTTTGCAAGCAGCGCCTTTTTGCCGCGCTCTCTGTAATTGTATTCTACCATTAACGCATTTGCTGTTTTTGAGCTTCCCATTGCTCCATAACGGAAATATAACTTTGCCATCTTCTTCTCCTCTTATGCTACCGCAGTGCACACTCGCGAGCCTGCCATCACTTCTATGATTATATCATGCAGTATCCTTTTTTGGCTACCCAAAAGCTGATTTAGCACCGCAAAAATATTTTTAAAATATTTCATTTTAATCTAATCAATTTTCTGATAATTTCCGATATAATATAAAAGAGAAAGATAATTGTTTGAAAGAGGTGAGAACAGGAAGATACGCATATTATGAACTCAATTTACTGCAGCCCGTGGAACAGGTTGAAAAAATAGAACGGTTAAGACCTATGAATCGCCATACAAATCAGAACAGTCAACAGGAAAGTTTCGCTTCTATATTTCAGAAAGCTGCAAAAAAACATGAAGCAAATCAGAAATATAGCGCGAGTACGTTTGACAGATTGTGCTGAACTCTAAAAAAGAATCCCTCTTTTATCACTAAAAAAGGGATTCTTTTTTATTATCTTATTATTTAATTACTGTATATTCCAGTCTCCTTCATAGTTACCCCAAATTTACAAAATATCTTCCATGCATGTGCTGTATTACACTTCTGTCATACCACCCAGCAGAATCCCTATATTATCTTTGTATATCTGTGGAAACTGTGCCAACGGAAGCGGATTAATTCCCTGCCCCACTTCAATCGTATATCCCGGTCTGTTATAGTTTTGAATAAACCAGTCTTTATATCCTGCATAGCCGGATGTCTCCGGTGTCAATTCTACTGCATAGCCGCTTACCTGGCCAAAATACAATGCAATCTCTCCGGAACGAGGCGGCTCATAATTTAAAAACTTCCAATAAATGACCTCCCCCTGACTATGATAAGCTAAAATCAAATCAAAATTCTGTTCTAATGTAAAATTATAGACGGCCAGACTTTCCGGTTCGGTCAATGGACCCTCTCCAACAAAATCTCTCGGTGCAAACGTCGTAAATCCCTGTTCAAACTTGATTTCCCTCGCCTGATTCCATTCTGCCGGAAACTGCAGATTCAAATCTACGCCTCTTATATTTGCTTTCCAGCCTTCGGGATATGGAATCGCAGGATAATTGTCCGCAATTTGCTCCACGCTGCGTAAAACTGCATTATTTTCAATTGCACGATTCACCACATCTACCCCATCCGGATTTACCATCGGCACTACATAAAGTGTCACTCTTCGAAATAAACGCTCCAAATCCACTCCATAAAATCGCTCTCTATCTTCCAAAGCTTCTGCAAGCTCCTCCACAAACTTCAACAATACTACACTCGTAATCCATTCATTTGCGTGAAAGCTTCCGTTGTAGAATACTTTTTTTGTTCCTGTTCCAAGCTTTAAAAAAGATATTGGCCGCCCCAAAACACTGTAGCCGATTACTCCTATTTCAAAAAACGGATATTCTTTTTTTAATTCCTGTATCGTGTCCTCATTTCTCTTTGAAGTATATATTACATCTGTCTGCACAATTGCCATAAAATTCTCCTTTTACACAATGTAGTTTTAATTACTATCTCCCATTGCTTTTCATACCATTATATGCTATACTTTACAAAAATATGAAAAATGTACACTAACTATATATGTGGAGAAATAAATATGAGTTACAATCCTGATTCAAATAAAACAAAAAGAAACCGCTTTACCAGAATGTGTATCGGAGAAGCTTTAATCAGTCTAATGGAACAAAAAGAATACGAATCCATCAAAATATCTGATATCGTGGAGCGAGCCGGTATTTCTCGCATGACATATTATAACTATTACCACTCCAAGACAGATATTCTCCAAGATTATTTACAGGAATTAGTCGGTGATTATATACGTTCCGCGAATGAAGAAAAAAATAAAAATAAAATTGGCGGTTTTCAGGATTACGACCATATCCTTCATGCCTTAAACTTTTTTGATCAGTATGCTAACTTTTTTCTCACACTGGTACGGGCAGGCTTATATTCAGTCATTATAGACGCCATAGATTTATTTATGGAAGAACAGATTCTGCCCGTTTATCCACGCTCCGTTTATCGCCTTTACTGCTATTCCGGTGCGCTGCTTCATACTTTTATAAAATGGGAAGAACATGGAAAAGCAGAACCTGTTGAAGAAATCGCAGAAATTATTGTATCTTTTGTCCGTAATTATGAAGATAATGAATAAATGTAACTATTCGGAGCCAAAGAAAGCTAAAAAAAGCATCCATTCATGCAAACATGACGGATGCTTTTTTTAATTTATCTTAACTCTAAATAGTTATATATTTCTAATTAAAACTGAAACTGATGCATTAAGCGAACCATCATTTCAACCTGAGCTGCCTGCTCTTCGCTGACTGCTGCTGTCTCTTCTGATGTAGCAGAGTTATTATCTACAATCTGAGATACTCTTGCGATATTCTGATCGATCTCATGCATATTATCTGCTGACTTAATCAATGTAGCAGCAACCTGTTCCATACGTTCTGTAGAGGCAGTTACACCTGTAAACACTTCTTCCATACTAACTACAGTTTCATCTGCAATTGCAATACCCTTCTCAACCGCATCTACAGTAGTCTCGATAAGCTTTGTTGTCTCTCCTGCAGCTTCTTTTGACTGCTCTGCCAGGCTCTTAACCTGATCTGCAACAACTGCAAAGCCCTTACCTGCCTCACCTGCACGTGCAGCTTCAATTGCCGCATTCAGCGATAACAGGTTTGTCTGATTCGCGATATCTTCAATTGTACCAATAATTGTACGAATCTGCTCAGAACAATTATTAATTTCAGCAATTGCTACCTTTAATTCCTGCATCTTTGCATTACCAACACGAAGTGCTTCACTTGCCTGATTTGAAATCTCAACTGTCTCCTGTGCACCCTTCGCATTTTCTTCCATGTCTCTTGACATTTCATCGATCATACCGGCAACTTCTGCTACCTGACCAGCCTGTACGGTACATCCATCTGCTAAATCAACCGCTGCTTTTGCAAGCTGTTCGGAACCGGCATCAATTTCCTGTGTTGTATCACGGATAGTCATAAGAGTCCTTCTTGTATCTTCATTGATCTTTAATACAGATTCTTTAATAGCAACGAATTCACCTACATATTCCTGCTTAATATCGATTTTATAATTACCGCTTCCCATCTGTCCTAAAACATCAGAAATTTCAGAAATCATATTTGAGAAGTTATTCTTCATAAATTCGATATTGCCAACCATCTGGCCCACTTCACTTTCATCTTCTTTCATATCCCAGGCAACATCAAAGCGTCCGTTTGCCAATTCAGTTACCTGTTCAGAAACCTTAACGATAGGAGATAAAAGTTCATTCTTAGCAAAATTAATTGTATTCAAAATCTGTTTAATCATGAAAATAAATACTACCATGAAAACAGCTTCAGCAGCTAACATGACTCCGAGCATCATGTTCTGCTTACCTGCAATACGATCCTGAATTGCACTGATGCTCTCATCTGTTACTGCATTAATCTGCTGTACAGTAGTTTCATACTCTTCACCGAATACGATATCAGCAGCCGCTGCTGTATTTCCAGCTGCTGCAAGCGCCATTGCCTTTTCTTCGAGCGGAACTAATCCGTTGGACATAGATGAAATCTGCTCTAAGGAAGCCCACTCTTCCTCGGTAATATCATTCTCCCGCAAACCTGCCCAGGCAATATCACGATTCTTATCTTCGTTCAATTCTTTCATGTAGTTATTATAGTATTCTTTTTCACCTGTAACAGCATAAGCCTGTACTTCTGCTGTCAAAGTTTTAGAACCCATACGATACTGATTTAAAAACATAGTTGTTTCCAGCTGTTCTGAACTAACCATGGTTGTCGCTATATTTAAAATTGTAAAAATCAATAATACAGTCGTCCCAATAGCCACCGATCGGTAGATATCCTTAATTACTTTATTTAACTTGGCTGCTTGTCCATTAGGAAGTGCTGTCTCTGCCATTAATTTTTTAGCACCTTTTTTCTTTCCCATAAATAATCTCCTTCTCTCCCGTATTATCTACGTTAATAACATAGTAATATTATACTAAAAAAGGATTTTATGGTCAATAAATTTGGTAAAATTTGCTTGTCCATTTTTTATTTTTTTACTAAAATATCCATTTAAAGCTATTTTGATTTTATTTTCCCGATTCCTTTATTCATATCTTAAAGCTTCAATCGGATTCATTTTTGCTGCATTATTCAAATTCGTTTTTGCACTCTTAAGACTTTCTTCGATATCTGCGGTATCAAAGTATAACAATTCCTGTCCGGCTGTAACGGTATCGCCAATTTCTACTAATACCGAAGCTACTTCTACACTGGAAATCCCCGCTGAAATTTCTTTCTTATCTATACTGACTATTTTTCCGGTCGCTCCCACACTCTTTACCAAAGAACGAGTCGATACTTCGCCAGTCTGCATCATAGATGCCGCTACAACTAAAATAATCCTCTTTTTCTTGCTCTTTTCCCGCTTTTTCAAAGTCTTCATTACATCCTGTTCTTTTGTTTGAAGTATTGTGAACAATTCAATTTTTTCATAAAGCAGATATTACTGCTTACAACATAAACAGTAATGATATTTTTAGCAAAGCAGTTGAAAAGTGAAGAAATATTTTATATAATAAAGGCAATATCATTATGTTTGTATACAAGAAGAAGGAGAAAATTATGAGATTAGTAACACGTTCCGATTTTGACGGACTTGCTTGCGGCGTACTCTTAAAAGAAGCTGGCATTATTGACAGTTGGAAATTTGCTCATCCAAAGGATTTACAGGATGGACTTGTAGAAGTAACAGAAAATGACTGTCTTGCAAATGTACCATATGTAGAAGGCTGTGGTCTTTGGTTTGACCACCATTCCAGCGAACATGAGCGTTTAAAACTGGAAGGCAAATATAAGGGCGAAAGCCGCATTACTCCATCCTGCGCTCGTATTATCTATGAATACTACGGCGGCAAAGAACGTTTCCCTGGTTTTGATGAAATGATGGATGCAGTAGATAAAGTAGACTCTGGTAACCTTACTGTTGAAGAGGTACAGAATCCAACAGGCTGGATTTTAATCGGCTTCTTAATGGACCCACGTACAGGTCTTGGCAGATGGCGCCAGTTTACTATTTCCAACTATCAGTTAATGGAAAAATTAATTGATGCATGCCGTACTATGACAACGGATGAAATTCTCGCACTTCCAGATGTAAAAGAACGTGTAGACGTTTATTTTGAACAGACTAATAAGTTCATGAAGATGGTAAAAGAACACACCATTACCGATGGCAACCTTATTATTTCTGACCTTCGCGGTGTAGACCCGATTTACTCCGGCAACCGTTTCTTAATTTACAGTATGTATCCAAAGCAGAATATCTCTGTATGGATCGTAAGCGGACGCGGCGGCTTAGGCTGCAGTGCTGCTGTTGGCTATAGTATTTTAAATAAAACAGCTACTTTAGATGTAGGAAGCTTAATGCTTAAATACCATGGCGGCGGACATAAGAAAGTAGGTACCTGCCAGTTCTCTAACGATAACATGGAAACAGAATTACCAAAGATGTTAGCCGAATTAGCTGCTATGGCAAATGCATAATCTACATAGAACTTAAATCATTCATATTCAAAATATCCCTCTGTCGAAAAGGTATGTTACCTTTTCGACAGAGGGATATTTTTTTGTTGTTCCCGCTGCAAGACGAGATTTTTTCTTGATTTTTTGGAAATACTATCATTATACAAAGATAACCAGCAAGGAACGATAATATGATATATTTTAAACCTATAAAAACAGAACACAAAGAACTTTACCGAAGCTATCTGATGAACGGAACAGAACGCGGATGCGAATATTCTTTTGCAAATCTCTATCTTTGGGGACGGCAGAATGCTGCGATTCTCCACGATCATTTGGTATTGTTCTCACAATTCAACCGCCGCAGTGTCTATCCATATCCGGCAGGCGCAGGCGACAAAAAACCGGTATTGGATGCTATTATTGCAGACGCAAAGGAACGCGGCATCTCCTGCCGCATCACAGGTCTTAACGAAGAAGCCCGCAAGACTTTAGAAACACTTTATCCAAATATGTTTCGCTTCCACAGTGACCGTGCCAGCTTTGACTATGTCTATGCCATTGATGATTTAGCTGACCTTCCGGGCAGAAAATATCAAAAGAAACGCAATCACTGTAACCGTTTTCGAGCAGATTACCCAGACTATCGCGTGGAACCGCTTCACGACAGAAACCTCTCTCTTGTGCAAAACATGATAGATAACTGGTATGAAACAAAACTGCGTGAGAATCCGGAAAGTGACTTTCTCATGGAGCAAGCAGCTTTAGGCAAAGCACTCCATAGTTATAAAGCATTAGACATGGATGGACTGGTTCTTTTCTCTGGAAGTGAAGTCCTTGGCATTACACTTGGCAGTCCGCTCTCCCCGAATACCTTTGATATACATTTTGAAAAAGCCAGAGGTGATGTAAACGGTGCTTATACAATTATCAATTATGAATTTGCCCGCTATCTAAGGGAAAAGCATCCTGATATCCGCTATTTAAATCGCGAAGAGGACATGGGAATTGAAGGACTTCGTACCGCAAAAGAACGCTATTTTCCACACCATATGGTAGGAAAATGCTGGGCTCACTTAATGGAGGCTGATTATGAATATTAATTTTCCATTGGAATCGCAGATTCCACAGCTTCGCCATTTATGGAAGGAAGCATTTCATGATACCGATGAATTTTTAAATCTCTTTTTTAAAACAGCATTTGACCCGCACCGGTGCCGCTGTGTAAGCGAAAATGGTGAAATCCTTGCTGCTCTCTACTGGTTCAACTGTGAGTACATGGATAAGCCGATTGCCTATATCTATGGAGTTGCAACTGCAAAGGCTCGCCGCGGGCAGGGTATCTGCGGTAAATTAATGCATGATACTCATATGCACTTAACAAAACTTGGCTATGAAGGCACACTTTTAGTCCCTGGATGTGAAGAACTATTTCATTTCTATCAAAATAATGGTTATCGGTTATGCAGTTGTATCCGTGAATTTGACTGTCTGGCTGCTCCTGAAGAAGTGACTATCTTACCAATTGACAAAACAGAATATGCAAGACTGCGTAAGCTTCTGCTTCCAAATGGCAGTGTAATTCAAGAAAAAGAAAACCTTGAATTTCTCCAGTCACAATTCACCTTTTATATGGGACTTGGCTTCATACTGGCTGCTCATGTCGAGAAAGACGTTCTCTATGGTGCAGAGCTTTTGGGCGATATTTCCTCTGCTCCCGGCATTCTCCATACCTTAGGATACGAAAAAGGAACCTTCCGCACACCCGGGCATGGTAAACCTTTTACCATGTATTATCCGTTGGGAAATACCGCGCTTCCAGTTCCTAATTATTTTGGATTTGCTTTTGACTAATCCTCCGGCAGCTCTACACTTGCCATTGTATCAGCGACATCTACAATTGCAGGCCCACTGGAAAACTAAATGCTATTTTATCGATTCAGCATCCAGATTCCAAAATTCAAATAACCTGCAAAAGTCAGCCATATCAGGTAAAGAATATTTAAATAAGCTGCTATCCTATTTATTTCCCAAAACCGGATAATCATAAGCAAAACCAATGCCCATAATAAAACCAACCATAAAAAGGAAAAACCATACCAGCGAAGATTAAAGAAAAATGTTGGCCATAAAAAATTTACCATCAGCTGATACGCATAAAGACGGCTAGCCTCTTCTATTTTAGATTTATCTGCTTCGGCAGTTACTATTAAATAAGAAGAAATCCCCATTAATGTATATAAAATCGTCCATACTACCGGAAACAGCCAGGCAGGTGGTGCTAAAGACGGCTTTTCAACTAAAGCAAAGACTGTCATACTATTTTGGGTTAAAAAAGCCGCTGCCGCACCTACAAGCAAAGGAATCGCAATACACAGGATGAATAAGCGTTTATTATGCTTCATTTTGTTCACTCTTTTTTTTTAAGATTATGTTTTTCTTTCCCAAAATATTCTTTAAAAATATTGTAGAAACAACTGGCATACGTTAAAATAAAATTAATGAATATCCGAGAAAGGAGAACAAAAATGAGTTTAACGGAATATAACAATGCGCTGCGTCTCGGAAAAAAGCAGCATCAGGATGCTGCTGCAAGAGAAAGCTCTCCCTTTTTACCTGTTTTAGATGAAATTATTAAAGATGTGGATATTGTCTCTGAGGTAAATCTTGGTACTATCATGATTCCTTTGGAAAATGTAGTTGGAACAAAAACCGCAGGACGTACTCCTGCTTTTGCCAGCAATTTCATGCCTTTACTGGATGAAAGAACCGAATTTTGTGCAAAATGGTCCAATGTATACGACTATCAGGTAGAAAAAGGAATCGATGATCCTATCGTTGTATATGAATATATGAACCGTTTTTATGTACAGGAAGGCAATAAACGCGTCAGTGTATTAAAATATTTAAAAGCATATAGTATTTCTGCCTCTGTCACCCGATTAATTCCGAAAAAAAACGACAATCCGGAAGTACGCCTATACTATGAATTTTTAGATTTCTATGATGTAACTGCAAACTACAGTATCCATTTTGAAAAGGAAGGCAGATATGCCCGCCTGCTGAAAGCAATGGATATTCCTCCTAATACCCCGTTAGATAAAGATGAACAAAAATGTTTTCGTCAGGTCTATGAAATTTTCGAACATGTATTCGACAAACTTCATTTTGATGATATCAAACTTTCTATTGCCGATGCTTTTTTAAAATATGTGGAATTATTTGGATATTCCGTTGTAAAAGAACGTACGGAAAGTCAAATGAAAGAAGATTTTAAAAAAATTTGGGATGAACTGCTCTTATCTGCCCGCGGCGATAAAATTGAACTTGTAACACATCCAAAAGAACCGTCACATGCGGGTCCAAAGCTTTTAAACTGGCTGCAGCCAATTTCAAAAATCAAACCGGAAATGTTAAAAATCGCCTTTATCTATCCGAAGACAACTGAAACCTCCAGATGGACTTATGGGCACGAATTAGGCCGAATTTATTTAAAAGACTGTTTCCATGATAAATTAAAGACAGTTGTTTACGATCGTGCTGACAGCGAAGACGAAGTGAAAGAAAGTATTGAGCATGCCATTGCTGATCACTGCAATGTTATTTTCGCTGTTGGTCCTCAGATGGCGGTACAATGTGTCAAAGCAGCCGTACAGCATCCGGAAGTGCGCATTTTCAACTGCTCCGTCAATATGTCCTACTCTTCTATCTGCAATTATTATCCGCGCACATTTGAAGCGAAATTTTTAATGGGCGCACTGGCAGCAGCTATGAGTGAAACAGATAAAATCGGTTATCTGGCAGATTATCCAATTTACGGCATGGTAGCCAATATTAACGCCTTCGCATTAGGCGCTTCCATGATTAATCCGCGCATAAAGGTTCATTTAAATTGGTCCGGCTTAACAGATAAACCGGAATTGATTCAATGGGATGATGACATTCAAATCATCTCCGGTGTAGATATGATTGTACCGGAAAATGCTTCCAGGGAATATGGTCTTTACCGCCGTTTTTCTGATGGTAAAATAGAAAATCTTGCTTTGGCATTCTGTAACTGGGGAAAATTCTATGAAAAAATGATAAACCAAATCTGCTCCGGTTCAAATGAACCAAAGGAAATGAAGGCTGAAAAAGCCAGCAATTACTGGTGGGGCATGTCTGCTGATGTCATTGACATTATTTACTCAGAGGACCTTCCAAATGGAACGCATCGTTTGATTGATTTCCTCAGCAGCTCCATCATCAATGGAATTTTCCATCCTTTTGCAGGTAAGGTTTATGCTCAAAATGATAAACTCATCAGCGAGGATATTTATAATCTTTCTTTATTGGATATTATCCAAATGAACTGGTTACTAAATAGTATTGTAGGTGAAATACCACCTATAGAAAGCTTTAAACAGGACGCTCATCCTTTACTTCGTCTGCAGGGTGTAAAATCCCGTACAGACGACACCGATACGGAGGAATAACATTGTGAAAATTTTACTACTGGCAGATCAGGAATCCCGTTCCCTATACGAATATTACTCCCCTGAAAAGCTGGCAGATGTGGAACTTATTATTGCCTGCGGGGATTTGAAACCATCTTATTTAGAGTTCTTTGCAACAATGAGCAAAGCTCCCTTAGTATATGTTTTAGGAAATCATGATCACTGGCACTTGAATAAAGAAGCAGAAGGCTGTATCTGTTTAGAAGATACCATTTATGAATACAAGGGCATCCGTATTCTTGGCTTAGGAGGTTCCATGCGCTATATCCCTGGAACCCCTTGCCAATATACGGAAGCAGAAATGCAAAAACGACTCCGAAAACTTCGCTGGAAGCTTTTTTACAAAAAAGGCTTCGATATTCTAGTCACTCATTCACCGGCAAAGGGTTTTCATGATCTTACCGACCTGCCTCATCAGGGTTTTGCCTGTTTTCATAAATTAATTGAACGATATAAGCCAAAGTTTTTTATTCACGGTCATGTACATTCTAATTACATTAAAGACTTTATCCGTGAGGACAAGCTCGGAAATACCACTGTCATCAATGCCTATGAGCACTACTATTTTGAATATCCGGATTGAAGACTTATCACATTTCTCATTCTAATCCTTGAATTCTTTTTGAAGGATTCAAGGATTTCACATCAATTCCAAAAAGTAGTTTTATTATCCATACAAAGAACAATAAAACTGCTGCCGGAATCACGCAGGTCGTGATGATTAAAACCGCGACTGCATCAACAAAAACACTTAGCGCATTTTTCGCGCTTTCTACCAAATCCGCTGCTCCGTCACTTATTCCCGATAAAAAAGCTAAAAATCCTCTCGACTCCTCTTCTTCTGTAGACTTCTCCGCTTCCTCCGACATCTCATTTACTGTCTCATAAGTCTGTGTAATCGATTCCTCAAACGTTGCTTCTATTAATCCTGTAACCTTTACACTTGCAGGAATGATAAAAACGATAGCTAATGCAAAAACTGCTAATTTTATTGCTAACACCTTCAAAACTTCTTTCTTCCAGAACAAATAAATGCCCGCTAAAGCACAAACAACCGGAATCAATAATTCAAAAGAAACATAACCTAACGTTGTAAGTAAAAACTTTTCCAAATAGATAGCACATACAATAATCAATAATGGTGTCGTTAATTCTGAAATCTGTTCTGCAATCGGAGTCGCCACATCTCCCGGAATCGCAGAAATTGCTGTAGACACTGCTGTTACAGATGCCGTTAATCCCAATGCTGTCATCTTTTTATCATCTAATTCTTCTAATGTCACAGCATGAACCTCCACAGAAGTTGCATAATCCGATACGACAGTAATCGATAGTAATGCTATTACAAAAAGTATCACTAATCCCGCCAACTTTGCATATAAATTTTTGTTTTCACCCATAACATACTGCATTTCCTTTGTACCTCCATAAATTTTCCACTTATTCTCTTTATTATATAATACTCTGCCTGTCCCCTACAACAGCCTTTTAGTAAATAATCTTTTGTAAGAACAGCTCAAAAAGAAATTGAACTTTTTCAAGTTTGTATTGAACTTTTCCATGCTATATAGTATAATCCTATAAAAAATCACGATTTAAGAAAGGCAGGGAAAGATGAAAAGTTCAATTTTCGCAGACAGATTGAGTACTTTATTACAAGAAAACAATATCAAACAGATTGAACTTGTACGTCTGGCAGAAGAAAGAGGCATCAAACTTGGAAAAAGTCATATCAGTCAATATGTATCCGGAAAAACAATTCCAAGAAAAGAAATTCTACAGTTTTTAGCGGATGTTTTAAATGTAGATGCAGAATGGCTGTTAGGTAAAGAAGAAAATAATTTAACCATAGAACAGAAAGATATAGGTAAAGGTATGAGAGAGTTTAAAAAATCAGCAAAATTAGATAATGTTTTATACGATGTACGCGGTCCTGTTGTTGATGAAGCAGCAAGAATGGAAAATGATGGCACACAGGTATTGAAGCTAAATATCGGAAACCCTGCTCCATTCGGTTTCCGTACACCGGACGAAGTTATATATGATATGCGTCGTCAGTTGACAGAATGCGAAGGCTATTCTGATTCCAGAGGACTTTTTGCAGCACGAAAAGCAATTATGCAGTACGCACAGTTAAAAAATATTCCAAATGTTACAATGGATGATATTTATACCGGTAATGGAGTAAGTGAGCTGATTAACTTATGTATGTCCGCACTACTTGATGACGGAGACGAAGTTTTAATCCCTTCTCCTGACTATCCGCTGTGGACCGCATGTGTTACCTTAGCCGGGGGCAAAGCCGTTCATTATATCTGTGATGAACAGGCTGAATGGTATCCGGATATCGAGGATATGAAGAAGAAAGTTACTTCAAGAACCAAGGCAATTGTCATTATTAATCCAAACAATCCAACTGGTTCCTTATACCCTAGAGAAATCTTAGAGGCGATTGTAAATCTCGCAAGAGAACACCAGCTTATGATATTCTCTGATGAAATCTATGACCGTCTGGTTATGGACGATGAGGAACATATTTCTATCGCTTCTTTGGCTCCGGATTTATTCTGTGTAACATACAGCGGCTTGTCGAAATCACATATGATCGCAGGTTTTCGAATTGGCTGGATGATTTTAAGCGGAAATAAAGCTCTTGCAAAGGATTATATCCAAGGCATTAACATGCTTTCCAATATGCGTTTATGTTCAAACGTTCCGGCACAGTCTATCGTGCAGACAGCATTGGGCGGCTATCAGAGTGTAAAAAATTATATCGTTCCGGGTGGAAGAATTTACGAACAGCGCGAAT
>CAYYZV010000001.1:0-39398 GCA_964476275.1 uncultured Roseburia sp. | reverse complement strand
GCTGCCATAATAATCCCCTTTCGTTGAATAGTTATATCATATTTTTCGGCATAATGTATAAAAAACTTTATAATATTAAGAAATACAGTAGTAGACGATATTTTTTTTGAATGGTATAATGTAAAGTGTGAAAAACCGATTCTGTGGTATAAAATGACAGGAGTTAGGGAGATGAAAATTGTTTTTTTGGATGTGAAAACCATCGGAGAGGATATTGATTTATCCGGTTATGAGCGGTTTGGTGAGGTGGTGAAGTATGGCTTCTCTTCTGTAGAGGAAGCCAGAGAGCGTACAAGAGACGCTGATGTGATTATTCTCAATAAGGTTCAGATTAACGAACAGTCTATTGGTGAAGCAGAGCATTTAAAGCTGGTATGCGTAACAGCAACAGGGACAAATAATCTGGATAAAGAATATCTGGCGGCCAGAGGAATTGCATGGCGGAATGTGGCAGGATATTCTACAGAATCCGTTGCCCAGCATACGTTTGGACTGTTGTTTTTCCTGTTGGAGAAGCTGGCATACTATGATAATTATGTAAAGTCAGAACGTTATGTAGAGGATACGATATTTACACATTTTGAAAATGTGTTCCATGAACTTTGTGGAAAAACATGGGGAATTATTGGTCTGGGCAATATTGGACGAAGAGTGGCAGATATTGCAAAAGTGTTTGGCTGTAAAGTGATTTATTATTCAACTTCCGGAAGGAATGACCAGTCTGGATATGAGAGAGTGGATTTGGATACTTTACTGGCAGAATCAGACATTGTATCTGTACATGCGCCGTTAGATGGGAATACACAGGGACTTATGAATAAAGAGGCATTTGCGAAGATGAAGGAAACAGCAATTTTCTTAAATCTTGGCAGAGGACCGATTGTCGTTGAGGCTGATTTGGCAGAAGCTTTAGATACTGGACAGATTGCGGCGGCAGGATTGGATGTGTTGGCTGTAGAGCCGATGAGCAGAGAAAATCCGCTGCTTAAAATAAAAGACAGTAATCGTTTGATTATTACACCGCATATTGCATGGGCAAGTGTGGAAGCAAGAACCCGATTGATGAAGACTATTGAAGGACAGATACAGGAATTTTTGGAAAATAGATAAGAGATGAAAGTTAGATTAAAGTTTGAAAAGGAAGATATTTATTGGATAATCATCATGGCGGTATTGTCCGTGGTGTTATACACCCAGATGAGTTTTTCGTGGGTGGCGTTAGTAGGATTTTTAGCAGCATATACAGGCATAAAATGGCTGGTAGTGGAATGGAAGGAGTCATTATCATGGCTTTGGACGACATTAGCAGTTGGCTTAAGCAGTGTTTTTTCAATATACATGGTGCAGTATCTTTTGTTAGATGCAGAACTACGGGCTAAAATCAAAGATGATAAGCTATGGCTTAATATTGTGTGCGCGATGGTGTTGTATAGTGGGGTACAGGCACTTACAAACAATGTGGGATTAACCTGTTTTATTTCACATACGGCATTAATGCTTTTGGCAGCAGTTAATTATTTTATATTTATGTTCCGTGGAAATGAATTTATTTTTAGTGATATCCGTTCTGCGGCAACCGGTCTTAGTGTAGCAGGAAACTATACGTTTACGATTGATAATCGGGCAGTTTATGTAATTATGCTGTCTGTATTGTTTACGGCACTGGTGCATAAATGTAACATATCGTTTAAAGGCAAGAAAAAGAAGCTTTTGATGAGAGTAGTGTGTGTGAGTGCAGCAGTGATTGGAAGTGTGTATGTTGGGGTTCAGACAGCAAATACTGTGACAGAAACCTGGGAACAGAAGGGAACCTATCGAAATGGCTACATCTTGAACTTTGTTCTCAGTATCAGAGATTATTTTGTACAGCCGCCGGAAGGCTATTCGGCAGAGGCTGTGGCGGTGTTAGAAACACAGTATTCACCTGTTTCAGATACAGAATTGGAAGAGAAGCCGACCGTTATTGTTATTATGAGTGAGTCTTATGCAGATTTGTCAGTAGTAGGTGATTTGCAGACAAATCAGGAAGTGACACCATTTTATAATTCATTAACAGAAAATACAATAAAAGGTTATGCATTATCTTCTGTTTATGGTGCGAAAACAGCGAACTCTGAGTGGGAATTTATGTCCGGCAATTCCATGGCATTCCTGCCGGATGGTGCGGTTGTATATCAGCAGTACATCAGCGAGGAACCGACGACCTTGGTTTCAACAATGAAAAATTTTGGCTACACCTGTGTAGCAATGCATCCGTATTATAATACCGGATGGAGCCGAAATCTGGTATATCCGGATATGGGTTTTGATGAGATGTACTTTTTGGAGCATTATGATGAGAATGCCATGGTCCGCAGATATATTTCGGATGAAGAGTATTATAATAAGATTATTGAGCGGTTTGAAAGTAAATCAGGAAATGAAGATTTGTTTATTATGAGTATTTCTATGCAGAATCATGGAGGCTATACAGAGAAATATGACAGCTTCACTGAAAATATTCAGGTGCTGGGCGGAACTTATGAAGATGCAAATCAGTATTTGTCATTGCTGAATGAAAGTGATAAAGCTTTGGAGAAATTCATTACTTACTTTGAAAATGTGGAAGAACCGGTAGAGATTGTGTATTTTGGAGACCACCTTCCAAGTTTGAAGTCGAGATTTTACAAGAGCTTAAATGGTAAAGGGCTGTCAGGCTTAAGTTTACAGCAGCTGCAGGATTTATATACGATTCCATTTTTTATTTGGACAAATTATGATACCGAAGAGATCGAAGTCGAGAGAAGCAGCATTAATTATTTAGCGACACTGGCACTGGAAAGAGCCGGCTTGCCGCTTCCGGCTTATAATCAGTTCCTTTCAGAAATGATGGATCATATTCCGGCAATTAATTCGCAGGGGTATTATTCTGTTTCTGCCGGAAAATATAAGTATCTTGCGGATGCAGAGGGCGAAGAAGCAGAGTGGATTAATAAGTATCAAATTTTGCAGTATAATAATATGTTTGATTTGGAGGAACAGAGTAAAGTCTTTTTCCCATATCTGACACGTTAAGAAAAAATAAGGTTGATTTGTGCCTGCCGGTACCTGAAAATAATGTGAGGTTGGCAGGCACATTTTATGGAAAGAGAAGAAAATGAAGAAAAAGATAGGGTTATTTATCATACTTTTGACATTTGTTATGACAGGCTGCGGCTCTAAGGCAGGAGCCTCTGATGTAAAAAGTGTGGAGGATTTAGAAGGAAAAAAGATTGGTGTTCAGATTGGTACAGTAGGAGATACTTATGCCAGTGATTATGAAGGAGACAAAGCAGGGACGGTTGTAGAACGTTACAGTAAGGGAAATGACGCGATTTCTTCTTTAAAAAATGGCAAAATTGACTGTGTGATTATCGATGAGCAGCCTGCGAAAGAATATGTGAAGCGCAACAGCGATTTAAGTATTCTGGATGAAGAATTTACCTTAGAGGAGTATGCAATTGTAATTGCTAAGGGAAATGACAGCTTAGAAGAGGATATAAATAAGGCTCTGGCAGAAATTATCGCAGATGGTACGTTAGATGCGATTATTAATCATTACATTACAGATGGAGAAGTAGAAGGCTTGGCATATATTAGTCCGGAGGGATTGGATTATGCAAATGGTGAGCTGGTTATGGCAACAAACGCAGCGTTTCCGCCGTATGAATATTATGCAGACAATAGTATTGTAGGTATTGATGCAGAAATGGCAAGAGCGATTGCAGATAAATTGAATAAAAAACTGGTTATCGAAGATATGGAATTCGATTCTATTATTACTGCAGTACAGGGCGGTAAAGCAGACATTGGTGTGGCTGGTATGACGGTAACAGAAGATCGGTTAAAAAATATCAATTTTTCAGATCCATATACAACTTCGAAACAGGTTATTATCGTAAGAAATGGTAACGGCAGTGCAGCAACCTCTATTAAGGACAGTTTCTATCAGTGCTTTATTGAAGATAATCGATATGTGTATTTACTTCAGGGCTTGGGTAATACGGTTTTAATTTCTTTAATGGCGGTAGTACTTGGTGTGGCAATTGGTTTCTGTGTGGCGATTATCAGAGCAACTCATGATAAAACCGGCAGTATGAAAGTATTAAATACGCTCTGCCATGTGTATCTGACGATTATCCGCGGTACACCGGCGATGATACAGCTTTTAATTATTTACTATGTTATTTTTGCTTCTACAAATATTAATAAAGTAGTAGTAGCTGCTTTGGCGTTTGGTATCAATTCCGGTGCTTATGTGGCTGAGATTCTGCGAGGCGGAATTATGTCTTTAGACCAGGGGCAGTTTGAAGGTGCCAGAAGTTTAGGACTTACACACGCACAGACGATGCGTTATGTCATTTTGCCGCAGGCTTTGAAAAATACACTGCCATCTTTGGCAAATGAGTTTATTGTTCTGATTAAAGAAACGGCTATTTCCGGCTATATTGGTCTGCAGGATTTAACAATGGCAGGAAATATTATTCGAAGCAATACCTATCAGGCATTTTTACCATTGATTACGGTAGCTGCTGTTTATTTGGTGATTGTTATGCTTTTAACAGCAGTTGTCCGGAAGCTTGAGAAAAATTTAAAGAAGAATGAGAGACAGGTATATGACTAAGGAATGTATTATTAAAGTAGAAAATATGACAAAGGCATTCGGAAGGGATGTTGTTTTAGAGAATATTAATACAGAAATTAACAAAGGTGATATTATTGCTATTATCGGGCCTTCCGGCTGCGGGAAATCGACGTTTATTCGTACATTGAATCTGTTAGAACAGCCAACAAAGGGTGCAATCTATGTGGATGGTGAAAATATCACAGATAAAAAGGTGGATATTAATAAAATCCGTCAGAAGGTAGGTATGGTATTTCAGCATTTTAATTTGTTTCCGAATTTAACGATTCTTGGAAATGTTACATTGGCACCAGTCAAAACCGGACATATGAGCCGGGAAGAAGCAGATAAGCTGGCTATGGAATTGTTGGAGCGTGTAGGCCTTGCAGATAAAGCGGATGCTTATCCGGATACGTTATCAGGCGGACAGAAGCAGCGTATTGCGATTATTCGTGCCCTGGCAATGAATCCAAAGATTCTGCTGTTTGATGAACCAACTTCTGCATTAGATCCGGAAATGGTTGGAGAAGTATTGTCCCTGATGAAGGATTTGGCCAAAGAAGGCATGACGATGGTGGTGGTTACACATGAAATGGGATTTGCGAAAGAGGTAGCAAATCGTGTTATGTTCTTTGATGAGAAGATTATTAAAGAAGAGGGAACACCGGAAGAAGTGTTTGAACATCCAAAGAGCGAACGATTGCAGAGCTTTTTGGCTTGTATTAAATAGTACTAGAAATTGGCTTGAAAATTTGTATACAATGGAATTGCGCCTTGTATATACAAAAACAATATGATACGATAGTACTAGAAAATGGTTTGGAGGAAGCGCGGAAGATGATAATAACAGAAGTTGATTTTTCAGAAAATTTAAAAGAAATAATAGATGAAAAGAAGTTTCATGTCAGCGAATTGTTAGAGCGATTAAATGAAGCGATAAGAAAGCTTGAAGAATATGAAAAAGTGACTGCACTTCTGAATGAAATAAAAGAACAGGAGAAAGAGCTTTTTGGGCATTTGGTCAGTGTATCAATATTGACTCAGCAGATTGGAGTGTGGTCGAAGTGGGATGAAAAAGAGTTAGAATATACAGCCTTGGCCGGAATACTGCATGATATTGGATTATTTCAGATGATTGGAAAGAAAAAAAGAAAGATTCCGTTCAAGGATGAGCTGCAGGGAAATGGCTATGAAAAGCATATAACGGAAGGAAACCATCTGTTGAAGAATTTAAAAATAGATGGAGAAGTAATAAAGGCTGTGCTGGGACATCACGAGAGAATAGATGGTAATGGTTTTCCGCTTAGATTAAGCGGAGGCCAGATTAATAAAATTGCACGTGCAGTAGCAGTGGCAGATGCTTATGATATCTATACAATGAAGTATAAAGGAGAATGCGGCTGGCCGATTTTAATAGCCTTACAGAAGATGGAGGATGAAGGCAGCAGAAAGCTGGATTCAGGACTTGTACAGATATTTATAGAAAATACAGTGGAAAAGGCATTAAATAGAACGGCTGTTTTAAGTGATGGTTCTACAGGAAAGATTGTAATGATAAATAAATATGATTTATTATATCCGATCGTAGAATGCAGAGGAAGATCAGTTGATTTATCGATAACCAAAAGGGTATGCGTAGAAGAATTGGTGTAAAATAATACGGAACAGAATAAAAGGGATTGATTTTTTTCCGGTTTTAGCAGATAATGTCTCTGTAGTTGTCATGGAAATGATAACTACAGGGACATTTATTAGTTACATTAATAGAGATAAAGGAGAGACATTATGTTAGAGAAAATGTTCAAACTCAAAGAGAACAATACTACTGTTAAGACAGAAGTCATTGGCGGTATCACAACGTTTATGACAATGGCATATATCTTAGCAGTAAACCCAAGTATTTTATCTGCCTCTGGAATGGATAAAAATGCAATTCTTATGGCAACAGCTATTGCATCTTTCATTGGAACACTTGCTATGGCATTGTTGGCAAACTATCCATTTGCATTGGCACCGGGTCTTGGGTTAAATGCATACTTTGCATATACCGTATGCGGGCAGATGGGCTATTCATGGCAGTTTGCTTTATTGGCAGTATTTGCAGAAGGTTTAATATTTATTCTATTATCCTTGACAAATGTGCGTGAAGCAATTTTTAATGCTATTCCATTAACCTTGAAAAAAGGTGTATCGGTAGGCCTTGGTTTATTCGTGGCCTTTATTGGCTTACAAAACGGACACTTAGTAGTAAACAGTGATTCTACCTTAGTTACAGTAGTAAACTTTAGAGAGAATTTCAGCACAGTTGGTATCAGTGCAGTGCTTGCTTTAGTTGGTTTGTTTATAATTGCCATTTTAAATGTTAAAAGAGTAAAGGGTGCTATTTTAATCGGTATTCTTGCAACATGGATTTTAGGTATGATTTGTCAGGCAATGGGCATTTATGTAGTAGATGCTGAAGCTGGTTTCTACTCATTATTCCCATCATGGTCAGATTTTAATATAGGTGCAATTGGCCAGACCTTTGGACAGTGCTTCACCGCAGATTTAAGCAATGTTCGTATCACAGATTTTATTGTAATTATTTTTGCGTTCTTATTTGTAGATATGTTTGATACCTTAGGAACCTTGATTGGTGTGGCAAATAAGGCTGATATGTTAGATGAGAACGGAAAGCTTCCAAGAGTAAAGGAAGCACTTTTAGCAGATGCGATTGCGACTTCAGTAGGTGCAGTGCTTGGTACATCTACAACAACAACCTTTGTTGAAAGCTCAGCAGGTGTAGTAGAAGGTGCCAGAACAGGTTTAGCATCTGTAGTAACAGGATTTTTATTCTTGCTGTCAATTTTCCTTGCACCAGTGTTTACAACGATTCCGGGATTTGCTACAGCACCAGCTTTAATTTATGTTGGATTCTTAATGGTTTCAACTGTTGCAGAAATCGACTTTGATGATATTACAGAAGCTCTTCCGGCATACCTTTGCTTAATTGCAATGCCATTAATGTACAGCATTTCAGAAGGTATTGCAATCGGTGTTATTTCTTATGTTGTAATCAACTTAGTTGCTGGCAAGGCAAAGAAAATCACACCGCTTATGTATGTTTTAGCAGTATTATTTGTATTGAAATATTTCTTGTTATAAGGTTTTTATTATAACTATTCAGAGCCACAGCTGGAAAATTCTTTGCATTTTCCAACTGTGGCTTCTCACCAAAAAAATTTTCAAAAAAGCAATCGTTTCAGCAAGCTGAACGCTTGCTTTTTATAAAAATTGCCTTGGTTCTGAATAGTTACAAATTATGAAAGTATCAGCTTTGCCTGTTCTAAGGCATTAATCACATTATCACACCACTGGTCAAATTCCGGATCCGGAGTCTGGCATTCCGGATGGCTTAACATATAGTCAAGCGCCTGACGAATGCCCTGATCAAGACGGGTTGTTGCGGTAAATTCCGGAACAACACGTTTTAATTTACTGTTATCAAAGATGACAGAGTTTGCCTTGTCACCGAGAAGACTGCCCTGTAAATCATATTTTCCGGTAGCTGCCAGGAATTCAGAGGTTATATGATAGGCATGAAGTTTTACTCCTAAGGCATCTGCGATGATTTGATAAATCTGGTTCCAGGTTACAGATTCATCGGAAGTAATATGAAAGCTTTCCCCTAAAGCATGAATGTTGCCCATTAATCCAATAAAGCCTTTGGCAAAATCGGTATTATGAGTCATAGTCCAAAGAGAAGTACCATCGCCATGAATGATTACCGGTTTTCCATTCAGCATTCGTTTTATAATCTGCCAGTTGCCTTTAGAACCATGGATACCTACCGGTACCTTGCGTTCATCGTAGGTATGGCTTGGGCGTACAATGGTAACAGGGAAGCCATTTTCACGGTACATTTTCATAAGAAACTCTTCGCAGGCAATTTTATTGCGGGAATATTCCCAGTAAGGATTTGCAAGCGGAGTACTTTCTGTAATGATGACGTTGGCTGCGGGTTTCTGATAGGCAGAAGCAGAGCTGATATAAATGTATTGTTTTGTTTTTCCATCAAATAAGCGGTAATCCCGTTCCACTTGATCTTTTGTAAAAGCGATAAAATCGCATACCACATCAAATTGTAAATCTTTTAGCTTTTCACGGCAGTCAGCTTCGTTCGAAATATCTGCGATAATGCTGTGTACCTGTTCCGGTAATTCTGCAGAACGGTTTCCACGATTTAATAAATATAACTCCCAGTTTGGATCAGCTGCCAGTTGTCTGGTAATTGCCATGCTAATGGTGCCGGTTCCCCCAATAAATAAAGCGCGCATAGAATTTATCTCCTTGTATTTCTTTTACATAATTCTAACAAGAAATATAATAATAGTCATCCTTTTTCTGATTTATTGTTGAAAAGAGAGTATCAGAAAGTGTACAATAATTTTAGCTAAAAATAGGCAGATAGTTCTACGGAAAATTGTGAAGGGAGAATGGTTATGAAGCGTTCAGAAATTAATAAATATATCAGAGAAATGGAAACATTAGTAAAGGAAAATGGATTTCATCTGCCGCCGTTTTGTAACTGGACACCCGAAGAGTGGGAAGAAAAAGGGCATGATTATGATGAAATCCGGGACAATATGTTAGGATGGGATATTACAGACTATGGTCTTGGCGATTTTGAGAAGGTTGGATTTGCATTGATTACGCTGAGAAATGGAAATCAGCATAATCCAAAATATAAAAAAGTATATGCAGAGAAGCTTTTGATGTTGAAGGAAGGACAGCATTCTCCGATGCATTTTCATTGGGTAAAGTCAGAGGATATTATTAACCGCGGAGGCGGAACATTGATCATTCATGTTTATAATGATGAAGATGGAGAACTTGGCAAGTCAGATGTACTGGTAAATAGTGATGGACGTTCTTATTATGTACCTGCAGGAACAGGTGTGGAATTAAAACCGGGAGAAAGTATTACACTTTGGCCGCATCAGTACCATGACTTCGATGTAAAGCCGGGAACCGGCGATGTGCTGATAGGAGAAGTATCGATGTGCAATGATGATAATACAGACAATCGTTTTCACGCGCCGGTAGGACGATTTCCTACAATTGAAGAGGATGAAGCTCCGTATCGATTATTGTGCAATGAATATCCGGCAGCAAAGGAATAAGAGAGGATGCTCTTTTTTGCGGTGAAGTGAATTTGAAGAAAGGCTAATCTCCTAGTATAAATATCCTTTTTTTGTAGATAATAACATCACGATTTGAATTAAAAGGAGATTTATATATGAAAGCAACAGGGATTGTACGACGTATTGATGATCTTGGAAGAATTGTGGTGCCAAAGGAGATTAGAAGAACTTTAAGAATCCGTGAGGGCGATCCTTTGGAAATATTTACCGACAGAGAAGGAGAAATTATTCTAAAAAAATATTCTCCGATCGGTGAACTTTCGCAGTTTGCGGGGGAATATGCGGAAAGTCTTTCTCAAACCACCGGATATTTGGTAGTGATTACAGACTGCGATCATGTGGTGGCAGTATCCGGTGCGGGACGAAGAGATTTTGAGAGTAAACCAATCAGTAAGCAGCTAGAGGATGCGATTAGTGCAAGGAAAAATTTTTTGGCATCAAGAGAAGAATCCGGCTTTATTAAGATTACAATAGATGATACAGGCGAGTTTTCATCACAGGCAATAAGCACTATCATTTGTGAAGGGGATGCGATTGGTGCAGTGATTCTCTGCTCGCGTGACGAAAAAAATAAGCTTAGTGAAGCAGAAGGGAAGCTTGCGACGGCAGCTGCCGGGTTTTTGGGAAGACAGATGGAGCAGTAGCGAGCGGAATAAAATAATAAGAATGCCTTCATTTACAAATACTATAGAAAGGTTTGTAAATGAAGGTATTATATGTTATGATAGAACGTATATTCGGAGGTGGTTGCAGATGAAGTTTATGCATATATCAGATGTACATCTTGGGGCAGAGCCGGATGCGGGAAAGAGCTGGAGTAAGAAACGTGCGCAGGATATTTGGGATTCTTTTGCAGAGGCTGTAAGGGAAGCAGGACGGCAGCAGGTGGAGTTTTTTTTCATATCTGGAGATTTGTTTCACAGGCAGCCTTTAAAAAGAGAGTTGAAAGAAGTAAATTATTTATTTGGACAGATACCTCAGGTAAAGATTCTTTTAATGGCGGGTAATCATGATCATTTACAGCCGAAATCGTATTATCTGAATTTTCCGTGGGAAGAGAATGTGTATTTTTTTAAGACGGAAGAGATAAGTTCCTTTGATTTTCCGGAAATGAAGGTTTCGATCTATGGCATGAGTTACTGGCATCAACAGATTTCGGAAAGAATCTATGATGAAATAGAAATATCAGATACCAGTTGGATTCATGTATTGCTGGCACATGGAGGAGAGGCAAAGCAGATTCCGTTTTCACCTCGACAGATATTAGCGAATGGAATTGATTACATAGCAGCAGGACACATTCACAAAGGTAGTCAGTTAGTGGAGGGACGGGCAGTTATGGCAGGTGCTTTAGAGCCTGTGGACTGCAACGATGTGGGACCTCATGGATATTGGATTGGAGAGATTATAAAAAAAGGCGGAGAAGTGCAGACAGATTTGTCTTTTTACCCGATTCGAAAATGCGAATACCACCATGAAACAATTCAGGTAATGCCGCATTTTACGCAGCTTCACTTGGAAAAGCTAGTGAGGGAATGTACGAAAGCAGGGGAAGAATATATGCTTTATCGTATCTTTTTAAAAGGATGTGTAAATCCGGACAGCAGATATGATTTTTTGCGCTTGGAGCAAATGGGGCAGATTGTAGATGTGGTATCCGAGTTAAGACCTGATTATGATTATGAGAAAATGCGGACAGAGGAACCGGATTCCCTTTTGGGGCGATATATAGCTGATTTTCAGAAAATGCCGCAAAATCAGGTGACGAAGAAAGCATTAGAATATGGAGTAAATGCACTTTTAGGACATAAAATATGCAGATAAGAGAGATATGCAGATAGAAGAAGCAAAGATTTTTAATTTTGGAAAATTACAAAATGTAAATTTTCGATTTAAAGAAGGCATTAATGTGATTTATGGTGCAAATGAACAGGGAAAGACCACACTGCATGCCTTTTTGATGGGGATATTGTTTGGAATAGAAAAGGGTAGGGGACGAAGTGCAAAAGGAGATGTCTACAGCAGATATGAGCCGTGGCATGCTGCATCCTTTTACAGCGGTGCTCTGCGTTTTCGCGTAGATGGAAAACAATTTTATTTAGAACGGAATTTTTACAGCAAGGATAAAAGGGAATATCTTCGAAATGAGAAAGATGGAGAAGAACTGAATGTTGCTTACGGAGATTTGGACGTGCTCCTTGGCGGAATAGGAAGAGAAGAATTTGAAAATACTTATGATATTCCGCAGAGCGGTGCCGTTACCGGAAAAGCAATGGCAGAGCTTTTGACAGCTTATCTGGCAGAGGCAGAGTGCGGCGGCAACGGTACAGTTTCTGTGCTTTTGGCAAAAAAGAATCTGGCAGCCAGACAAAGAGAGCTGACAGGAGAATTGAAAAAGCAAAGAGAAGAACGGCAGAGAGTTTTAGCGCAAAAAGAAATAGAATTAAATATACAAAAGGAACATGCGAAAGAATTACGTCAGCAGATTCAGGCTTTTGAAGAAGAGCAGCAGGAACTTTATGAGAAGTTTTCTTCCCGTGAGAAAAAAGAAAGCAAGGGGACAAAGTTTGGAGTAAGTGCGGTATTGTCAGCATTGACTGTAATAACAGGAGTATTGGCTTTTTTGAAGATTTTTCCAGTGGCGGCAGCAATGTTCGTGGGATTGCTGTCGGCAGCAGTGATATTGGTGATGTTTAGAAGGGCATCCGATACCTGTCACCGGATGGAGAATGACAGCGATTTTATTACAGGGAATGGTATGGAAGACAATGAAATATTAAGGCATGCGAAAGAGATGCTGGCACAGTTAAAGGAGCATCTTCAGGAAAATGAAAATGAGATTATTAATATAGAAGAAGAGAAAAGGAAGTTAGAACAGATACCTTTAGAAGAATTAGAATTACAAGAGGACATAGAGGCACTGGAACTGGCAGAACGTCATATTGAAAAGATTTCTGAGGAATATTATCTGGAAGTGGCAGATGAACTGAACGGAGAGATTTCCCGCTGGATTTCTCTTTTGACAAAGGGTGCTTATGATAGTGCCAGATTGGATAAGGATGGCAGGCTGTGGATTTTGGCGAAAGAGCGTGAGGTGACGCCGGAAGTTTTAAGCAGAGGAACGTTAGAGCAGATTTATCTGGCGCTTCGGCTGGCAGTTGGAACGGTCATGATGCCGGAGGAGGAAATGCCCATATTTTTAGATGAAGCGTTTGCTATGTATGATGATGAGAGGCTGACAGAGACGCTGAGGGCTCTTGAAAAGACAAAGAAGCAGATATTTATATTTACTTGCCAGAAGCGGGAGGGAGATATTTTGAAGCAGGAGGGTATCCCATACCATGCAGTAACGATGGAAGAAAAGGAGAAACTATGGCTTTAAGACGAAAAAAGCATCCAATAAGAAAAATTTTTGGATTAATAGCCGTGCTGTGCCTTTTGACAGCTGCAGCTGTGGCAGCAGCCTTTTATTTCCGGTATGGAGACACTATCCGGGGAATGTATGCGGAGGCAGAAGAATTTGTAAAGCAATCGAATGAAGAATCGTTTAAACCTAGTCAGACAAGTACGATTTATGCAGCAGATGGGAGTATTTTGGCCCGCTTAAAGGGGGAAAAAGATACAACCTATGTGGAATATGAGGAAATGCCGGAGTATGTCTGTTCTGCAATTATCAGTATAGAGGATAAACGATTTTACCGACATGACGGAGTTGATTATCTTGCATTGCTTCGTGCGGTAAAAGCGCTGATAGAGACCGGAGAGTTATCGCAGGGAGGCAGTACAATTACGATGCAGCTTGCCAGAAATACATTTTTAAATCAAAGTAAAAACTGGCAGCGAAAGGCAGAAGAAATTTTCATCGCGTGGAAATTAGAAGCACGATATGATAAAGAAGATATTTTAGAATTTTATCTGAATAATATTTATTTTGGAAATGGCTATTATGGAATTGGTGCGGCCAGCAGGGGATATTTTAATAAATCTGTAAATCAGCTGAATTTATCGCAGATAGCCTTCCTTTGTGCGATTCCGAACAATCCGACCCTGTATGATCCGCTTACACATATGGAAAATACAATAGCAAGGCGAGACCGGATTTTGAAAAATATGTTAAATGATGAAAAAATAACAAAATTGGATTATGCAACAGCTGTCAGGGAGGAAATTACGCTGGAACGTCCGGCAGCGATTGCGAAGAATGATTATGCCGAAACCTACGCATATTATTGTGCAGCAGAAGCCTTAATGAAGCAGGAAGGGTTTGTATTTCAATATGATTTTGCCAGTGAATATGAGAAGTCTTTATATGAAGAGGCATATAGCGAGGCGTATCAGACCTGTGAAAACCGTCTGCGTATGAATGGCTATAAAATATATACAACGTTGAATTTAACGACGCAGGAACAGTTACAGCAGGCAGTAGATGAGAATTTAAAGAAATATACGGAAGTGAATGAAGAAGGTGTTTATAAATTGCAGGCATCTGCGGTCTGTATTAATAATGACACCGGATTTGTGGAAGCGATTGTAGGCGGCAGGAGTCAGGAGTTCGGGTTCTATACGCTGAATCGGGCCTATCAAAGCTATAGACAGCCGGGAAGTGCAATTAAGCCATTGATTGTTTATGCTCCGATGCTGGAGCGCGGTTACACAGCAGAGTCTTTAGTGATAGATGAGCCAATCGAGGACGGTCCGAAAAACTCAAACGGAACATATTTAGGAGAAATCACGTTACAGAAAGCAGTTGAGGAATCCGTAAATGTCATTGCATGGAAACTGTTTGAAGAATTGACACCGGTAAAAGGATTAGAATATCTGGAAAGGATGCACTTTAAGCGTCTGAATGAAAAAGATTACCGTCTGCCAAGTGCATTGGGTGGATTTACAGAAGGTGTATCTGCTTTAGAAATGGCGGCAGCTTACGGTGCTTTAGAAAACGATGGGGTATATAGAGCACCTACCTGTATTAAGCGGATTCTGGATGCAGCAGGGAATGTGGTATTTGAAGCAGATCAAAGCGGTGAGCAGATTTATCAGCATAATGCTGCCAGAACAATGACTGCGATGCTGACAGGTGTTATGGAAAATGGAACGGGCTCTAAGCTTAAATTAAAGGAAATGCCGTCAGCAGGGAAAACAGGAACGACAAATGATCAGAAGGATGGGTGGTTTGTAGGATATACCAGATATTATACAACCAGTGTTTGGGTAGGATTTGACCTGCCAAAGGAGCTTAAGGATTTAAAAGGCAATACGTATCCGGGAGAGATTTGGCAGCAGTTTATGAATGCAGTGCACGAGGGACTGCCGGTAAAAGAGTTTAAGTCTGCGGTACAGATTAAAGTAGGAAAGCCGGTTGACACTGGCGACTGAAAACGTTATCATAGAATTGCTTAGAATACATGAAAAAGGAGCAGAGGTTATGAAAAAATATGCATTTGGTGTAGACATTGGCGGAACTACATGCAAAATAGGTTTTTTTGAAACTGCCGGAGTATTATTAGACAAATGGGAAATCCATACCAATACGGAAAAGGGCGGTGTGAATATTCTCCCGGATGTAGCAAAAGCGATTGACAACAAGCTGGCGCAGGAAGGTATCAGCAAGAGTGAAGTACAGGGTGTTGGCGTAGGTGTACCGGGACCTGTAACAAGCGATGGTGTAGTAAATCGCTGTGTAAACCTTGGCTGGGGTGTTATGAATGTTGGTGAAGAACTTGGTAAGCTTACAGGCTTAGAAGTAAGAGTAGGAAATGATGCAAACGTTGCTGCATTAGGTGAAATGTGGCAGGGCGGTGCAAAAGGCTGTAAAGATGTTATTGTAGTAACACTTGGAACAGGTGTTGGCGGCGGTATTATTGTAGATGGTAAAATCGTAGCAGGTTTTAACGGAGCCGGCGGTGAAATTGGTCATATTACAGTCAATCATGATGAAATTGAAGCTTGTAACTGTGGACAGTACGGCTGTCTGGAGCAGTATGCTTCTGCGACAGGTATTGTACGTGTTGCAAAGAGAAAACTGGCAAAAACAGCAGAAGAAACCAGTTTAACAAAGTTTAACCCATTAACTGCAAAAGATGTATTTGATGAAGCAAAAGCAGGAGATGAAATTGCATTAAGTCTGGTAGATGAAATCTGTGAAATTTTAGGTGCAGCTCTTTCAAATATGGCATGTGTAGTAAATCCTGAAATCGTTGTTATCGGCGGTGGTGTATCAAAAGCAGGAGATATCTTAATTGATTGTATTCAGAGGCATTTTATCGAGACCTCTTTCCATGCCTGCCGTGAGACCAGATTTGCATCAGCATTACTTGGAAATGACGCAGGAATGTATGGCTGTGTACGGTTATTGTTAAGTTAAAATTAAAATAAATATAAAAGATATAAAAAACCATTTTAATGTGATAAGATAAAGGTATCACGTTAATATGGTTTTTTTGATCGAAAGGCAGTTAGAATGCGGGAAATAAAATTAGAGGAAATAAAAGAATTAGACAGAGCAGAGGGATTGAAAAATTGTGGTACAGAGGAATTATATTTTCGCACTTTGGAAAATTTTTATAAATTGATAGACGTAAAAAGTGCCAGACTGGAGGAGTGTCTTCAAAAAGGACTCATACGGGAATATACCATTGAAGTACATGCCTTAAAGAACACTGCAAGAATGGCAGGTGCAATGGAATTATCAGAGCTTTTCTATCAAATGGAGTGTTTAGGAAAAGAAGAAAAGTTAGAAGAGATAAAAAACAGAACACCGGAGGTATTAAGAGCCTATCGGAAGTATAAAGAATTGTTGGCGGAATTTGAGAAAACAGAACAGAAAGAACAAATAGAAGCAGATTTGCAGTTTATAAAAAAGACGATACGAGATTTGCATGATGCAGTTGATAGATTTGATTTGGATACAGCAGATGCTGCAATGTATGCGCTGCAGAAATATTTGCTTCCGGCAGATTTGCAGCCGGAAATAAAACGATTGGAAATTTTATTAGCGGATGTAGACATGGAGGCTGTTTTAGAGCTGACAGAAGAACTGGAGCAGAAATTGGAAAAAATTCCATTGATTTTGTTAGTAGATGATGATGAAATTAATCGTTTGGTGGTCAGTGGACTGTTAAGTGATACTTATTGTATAATTGCAGCGGAATCAGGAGAATCTGCTTTTTCCATATTGGAGAGTGGATTGCCGGATTTGATTTTGCTGGATGTTTATATGCCGCAGATGGACGGACATGAGGTGTTAAAGAGACTAAAAGAAAGGGACTGTTATGCAGATATTCCGGTAGTTTTCCTGACTGGTGATGAGGATGAACAGACAGAGGTACAGGGATTTAGCGAGGGTGCTACGGATTTTATCCGTAAACCTCTGCGAAAGGCAGTCGCGATCCAGCGAATCAATCGTATTTTAGAGCTTTCCTATCTTCAGAAGAATTTGAAACAGGAAGTAGAGAAACAGACAGCAGTGGCCGAAGGGCGCCGGAAAAAGGTGGAACGTATGTCCTTACAAATGGTACAGGCACTGGCGAATACAATTGATGCGAAAGATTCCTATACAAATGGACATTCAACCAGAGTGGCGAAATATTCGGTTATGCTGGCAGAGCGTATGGGATATGCAGGAGAGAAATTAGAGCAGCTGCATTATGCAGCCTTGCTTCATGATATAGGAAAAATCGGGATTCCAAGAGAAATTATTAATAAACCATCACGATTGACAGATGAAGAATATGAAGTAATCAAAACACATCCGGCAATTGGAGGTGGGATTTTAGAACAGATAACAGAAATTCCGGATATTGCAGTGGGAGCAAGATGGCACCATGAAAGATTTGATGGAAAAGGTTATCCGGATAGACTCCAAGGGGAAGAGATTCCTGAATTGGCAAGAATTATCGGGGTGGCAGATGCTTATGATGCGATGACTTCAAAGCGAAGCTATAGAGATGTGCTTCCGCAGGAAGTGGTATTGGCAGAAGTAGAAAAGGGAAGCGGCAGTCAGTTTGATCCTGCCATAGCGAAGCTTATGGTGGAGTTAATGAAAGAGGATGAAGCATATCTGCTTCATGAATAATGTAAGAAAGATGTATGAGGAAAAAGTATGGGTTTAGTAGTGTTAGTACCAGTGATACAGCTAATAGGAGTGTTTGTTCCATTAGCTGGTTTCGTATCAATGTTTCGAAAACAGTATATTAAGGCATCAATGAACCGCATATTCAGTAACATGAGTTTGATGCTTACTAATATAGGCTGTCTGATTATTAATGCCAGTTATTGGCTGTTGCTGTGGTCTGAAACAGACGATGGAGCGATAATTGCGCTTAAGATGGAATATTTGGGGAATGTATTGTTTTATCTATCCTTTATTTTATTTGTTGCTACATACTTTAATGTGCAGTCCAAGGCATGGGTGGTCGTGCCTATGGTGATGCAGGGGATTATAGATGGGCTTATTGTGGCAAATTTATGGATGGATGACCCGTTTCATGTGGTATTTACCAAATTGGAGTTTGGCAGATTGGGAACAGAATTTGGCGTGACATACATGGTGGTATCGCCGGGACCGCTGTATTTAGTGCGATATAGTATGTTGTGTATGATTTTGTTTTGGGGCTTAATTTATACTCTTATTAAAATGTTTCGGATGCGGATACCATTTGAACGTAATAACATTGCAAAGCTGGCAGGCGCAGAATTTGTTATTTGTCTGTCGCTGCAATTAATGCTGCTGTTTCGTATTCCATTTGATATTGTGCCGATTTCCGCATCGTTATCCATTTTATCTATTATTTTAGGTGTGTTAAAGGGTGAGTTCTTTAATGTTACCGATCAGGGAAGAGAATGGGTAATTGAGCATTCGGATAGTATCTTTATCATTGCAGACAGCGTATATGGATATTTGGATGCAAACCCATGTGCAAAAAGTATGTTTCCGGAGCTGCGTTTGCTTGGGAAAAATCATTCGCTTCCGGCTCGGATAAAAGAGCTGTTTTTGAATAAAGAATTAAATTTACATATTGATGGCAGACATTATACGAAAGAAGTAGAGCCAATACATCAGGATGGAAAAATCCAAGGGTATAGTATGCTGATGCTTGATGTAACTAAACAGTGTGAATTAATGCATCAGTTAGAAGAGGAAAAGGAACGTGCTGAAGAGGCAAATCAGGCGAAGTCTATGTTTATGTCAAATATGTCGCATGAAATCCGTACACCGATGAATGCAATTGTTGGTATGACAGACATTTTACTTAGAGAAGATTTGCCGGACCATACGAAAGAGTATCTGTATAATATTAAGAGTTCCGGAAATGCACTGCTTACGATCATTAATGATATCTTGGATTTTTCTAAGATTGAATCCGGAAAAATGGAGATTATTGAAGATGAATATGAACCTATGTCGATGTTTCATGATTTGGCAATGATTTTCTTAAACCGTATTGGCGATAAAAATGTAGAACTGCTCTATGA
This sequence comes from uncultured Roseburia sp., assembly GCA_964476275.1. Lineage (GTDB taxonomy): Bacteria > Bacillota > Clostridia > Lachnospirales > Lachnospiraceae > Roseburia. The sequence continues at coordinate 20,099 of CAYYZV010000001.1, read as the reverse complement.
TATCGATAAGGAACTTCCAATGAAGCTGTATGGTGATGTACAGCGTATCCGTCAGGTAGTGATTAATCTGATGAATAACGCGATTAAATTTACGGAGGAAGGGTTTGTAAAGCTTTCAGTACAGGTTCAAAAACATTCTGAGGAAGATATTGAATTGGTTTTCCGTATACAGGATACCGGACAGGGAATTAGGGAGGAAGATAAAGAGAAACTTTTTGGTTCTTTCCAGCAGGTAGATACGAAGAAGAATCGTTATAAAGAGGGAACAGGCCTGGGACTTTCTATTTCAAAGCAGCTGGTAGAGCTTATGGGCGGAACCATTGGTGTAGAAAGCGAGTATGGAACGGGAAGTACGTTTGTTTTTAGGATTCCACAGAAAGTAATAAGCGATAAAAAGGCAGCATATATCCGCAGAAAGCCTGCAGAACAGGTAGTTTTAAGTGCCCGATTTGATAATGAACTGGTGCTTCGAAAATATGAAGAACTTGTTTTGGATTATAAAGTAATTGACATAAAATTAGAGCAGGCAGTTTCAGAAGGTATACGAATAGATGCATTCTTCACAGATGATCCGGGAGCTGTTTCTGAAGCTGAGAGAAGACAGATGGAGGTATGGAAAACAACATTTTGTATTTTACAGAATCCAATGCAGCAGAATCTGTCCGCACAGCAGGGCACATTGATTAACAAGCCGCTTTACAGTTTGAATTTCTGTCAGATTATTAATCATGAAGAAATTTCTTTCAATGAAGAGAAGGAGAATATAATCAGTTTTACTGCGCCGGATGCAAAGATATTGATTGTGGATGATACAGAGATGAATCTTAAGGTTGCGATTGGGTTATTGGAACCGCTGCAGCTTCAAATTGATACCGCTGCCAATGGAAAACAGGCAGTGAAAAAGATTCAGGAAAATCAATATGATATTGTATTTATGGATCATATGATGCCGGTTATGGATGGAGTAGAGGCTACAAGAATCATTCGCCAATTGGGCGGAACCTATTATGAAAAGCTTCCGATAGTAGCGTTGACGGCAAATGCTACCACAGAGGCGAGAGAGAATTTCCGTAAAAACAGTTTAAATGATTTTGTGGCAAAACCGATTAAGTTTTCGGAGATTTGCAAATGTATCCGCAGATGGCTTCCGGCAGAAAAGGTGCTGATTGGAAAAAGCAGTACAGCAGAAAAGGCGGCTGTGGTGAATGAAAGTGTTTCAAAGGGAGATACTGCGAGCGAGGAGCTTGTGATCGAAGGTTTAGATGTGGCCGCCGGAATCGAAAATTCCGGTACAAGAGAATTATTTATCAGCCTGCTGGGAGATTTTTATAAATTAATTGATCAGAAATCTACGAAGGTGGAAAAATGCCTTGCAGATGGTATGCTGCGGGATTATACTATTGAGGTACATGCATTAAAAAATACGGCCCGTATGATAGGTGCATTAGAGTTATCAGAACGGTTTTATCAGTTAGAGCAGCTTGGCAATGCAAATGAGCAGGAAATGCTGGAAAAACTTACACCGGATGTGATAACATTATATCGGAGTTATAAGCCGATTTTAGAGCCATACGGAAGAATGCAGGCTCAGGATAAGCAGGATGCTTCAGTAGAAGTAATGATTGAAAGCTTAGAGAAGCTTCGGGATGCGATAGACAATTTTGATTTGGATGGAGCTGATGCAGCGATGCGTGAAATAGAGGGTTATGCATTTCCAGAGCAGTATCAGGGGCAGATCGAAGAATTGAGCGCTTATGTAGCAGATGTGGCGATGGAAGAGATTATGATTCAGACAGAACTGATGATAAAGTCATTAAAGAAGAAAGAGTAAGGAGACGGAAATATGCACAATATATTAGTAGTTTCAAAAAATAAAAGTTATTTGGTAATGTCGGTGGAAGAACAGTTAAAGAAGTTAAATTATAATTTGATAGAAGTAGATGTGAAGATTGATGCTATTAGTGAAGTTAAAGAAGACATTGCGGCAGTTTTACTGTATGCAGAGCCGGAATTATTAGCAGACAGTAAGGCATTGGTATTTTTACGAGATAAGGCTGTGGAAGAGGATATACCATTTTTTGTAATGGGAGATAGTAATGATATTCATGATGTAAAAGCGATTATTCCGGTGCATGCGATGCAGAAGGCATTTCCACGCCCGATTGACGTAAAAGATGTTGTGGTATCGTTGGATGATTATGTGCAGAATCATGGAAAGCACACAAAGAAAAAGATTTTGGTAGTAGATGATTCCGGTGCAGTGCTTCGTAATGTAAAGGGCTGGCTTGAGGATCGTTATCAGGTAATTTTAGCTAATTCCGGTGCAATGGCAATTAAGTATCTGACCTTGAATAAGCCGGATTTGGTGCTGTTAGATTATGAAATGCCGGTTGTAAATGGAAAGCAGGTTTTGGAAATGATTCGTACAGAAACAGAGTTTTGCAATATTCCTGTTATTTTCTTAACAAGCAAAAATGATAGGGAAAGCATTACGCAGGTAATGGCATTGAAGCCGGATGGTTATCTGCTCAAGACCATGAAGCCGGAAGATATTGTGAAGACAATCGATGACTTCTTTGAGAGAAGAAAAACGATTTAGAAAAACAGAAAGGTTAACAGAAAAGATGCAAGAGAATAAGATGGGCGTTATGCCTATTGGGAAATTAATTATTTCGATGTCCCTGCCAATTATGATTTCTATGCTGGTGCAGGCACTGTATAATATTGTAGACAGCATTTTCGTAGCAAGGATTAGCGAGAATGCTTTAACAGCAGTATCTATGGCGTTCCCAATTCAGAATTTAATGATTGCCGTGGGTGTAGGAACTGCGGTCGGTGTAAATGCTCTGCTGGCGCGGACATTAGGACAGAAAAACTATGATAAGGTAAATAAGGTGGCAACCAATTCGGTATTTCTGGTTGTCATGAGCTATCTCGTATTTTTAGTTATCGGTCTGTTTTTTGTGGAACCATTTTTCCGCAGCCAGACAGATATTGAAGAGATTATACAGTATGGAAAAGATTACCTTACCATATGCTGCTGTGTTTCTATGGGTATTTTTACACAGGTTATGTTTGAGCGTATGCTGCAGGCTACCGGAAAAACGATTTATACCATGTATACACAGCTGGTAGGTGCCCTTGTGAATTTGATCTTAGATCCAATTTTGATTTTCGGTTTATTTGGAATCCCTGCAATGGGAATCCAAGGTGCAGCAATTGCTACCGTTGTCGGTCAGGTGGCAGCAGGAGCCTTGGCAGTGATATATAATTATAAAAAGAATCCGGAAGTACAGGTTCAGTTAAAGGGCTTTAAGCCGGATTTAGATATTATTAGGCAGATTTATGTGATTGCAGTTCCGTCTATTGTTATGCAGGCAATTGGTTCGGTTATGAACTATGGAATGAACCGTATTTTGCTTTCCTTTACATCTACAGCGACGGCAGTATTTGGTGTGTACTTTAAGCTGCAGAGCTTTATCTTCATGCCGGTATTTGGATTAAATAACGGAACGATTCCAATTATTGCATATAACTATGGTGCGGGAAAACGTGACCGTGTGATAAAGACAATGAAAACTGCGGCAATGTATGCGGTGGCGATTTTAACAATAGGAATGCTTTTGTTCCAGATATTCCCGGTGCCATTCCTGAAATTGTTTGATGCGTCAGAAACCATGTTATCGATTGGTGTTCCGGCACTTCGGACGATTAGCTTAAGCTTTCCGGTTGCGGGAGCATGTATTGCGATGGGTTCCTCTTTTCAGGCAATGGGAAGGGCGACTTATAGTATGATGACTTCGATTGCGAGACAGCTTTTGGTGCTGCTTCCGGTTGCATTTGCGCTGTCAAAACTGGGTAATGTAAATCTGGTGTGGTGGTCTTATCCGATTGCAGAAGTGATGTCTGCAATTATGACAGCAATATTTATTGTGAAGCTGAATAAAGAAGTGATTTCAAAAATTGGTCAGGAACACAAATAAAACTCTTTTCCAGTACAATGAGAGGTGGTACAATAGTACTAGAAAATGTTTTGTGCGAAAGAGGAAAAATGATGAAAAGGGATGCGTTGATACTTTTAATTGCGACGGGTGTATTAACAACTGGAGCATATAATGCAAGTGTTATAACAGAAGCCCGTCTGCCGGGGCTGGAAGCCGTTATGGAAACAGAAATGGAAGATGAAACAGAAATGCCGTTTGCTGCGGAGGCGGCTGATGGCACAGAGACAGAGGTGATAGTTTCGACAGAAGCTGTCGCAGAGACAGAGATGGCTGCTGTCGCAGAAACGGAAATCGCTGTAGAGACAGAGGCTGTAATTGAACCGGAAACCGAAACAGCGGATTATGTTATGTATTCATCAAAATGGGATGAGGTACAGATGAGTTTTTATGCAGATGGTACCTGTGTGTTTGAAATGCCTGATTATAAGATATCAGAAGAATGTACATGGACTTATGCAGAAGGTATTTTGTCCGTTGTACGGTCAGATGGTACAGTATTTACATCCTATATAGCAGACGATGCCGTTACTTTAAAATTGGATTATCAGGCATTAAAACATGACCAGCTGATAGGGCAGTTCGATAGTGTCGATTATCAGACATTTTTCAATAAAGAGTAGTGTGGGGCGTAATAGTTACAAACTTTTCTCAATTGACAAGGGAGACATTTCTATTTATACTAAAAGAAGTTAGCGGGGACTAACACAAAGGTCCCTGCATTTTTTAAAAATAAGGGTTAGTTACTGCTAACAGATGTTAGCAGAGGGAGATTGTGAATGTTTGTCAATGAATATGGAGAAGTAAGCGGGGGAAAAATGGAAGTTTTATCAAAGGATGAGCATAGCGCTTCCATACAGATAAGCGGGGAAAATGGTCATTTCTTAATAACAGGATATCAGGTATTTCCAGGTATTACGCTTACATTCAGTGATGCACATATTCAAACGGTCCATTTTGAAGAACGGAAGATGACTTCAAATGATGTGATTGAAATTAGTTATTGCAGGGAAGGGCGTTTGGAATGCAATATTCATGATGAGTTTTGTTATCTGACTTCGGGTGATTTTGTGATTGCACAGACAAATGGGATATCTCCTGCGTTGTATTTTCCGCTTCGGCATTACCATGGCTTGACAATTCAAATTGAATTAAATAAAACAATAGAAGGCTTTTTCGCATTGTTTAATGGAGCGGCAGTGGAACCAGGTAAAATTGCAGAAAAATTTTGCGGCAAAAAAGGCGGAGTGATTGCACATGCAAATTCATTTTTTGAAAGAATATTTTCAGAGCTATATTGCTCACCTGTAAGAAATCAAATCGGATATTTTCAGGTGAAAATTTTGGAGCTGCTTTTGTTTTTAAATGGAACAGATGTATTGGAAAATGAACTTGAGGAACGCTGTTACACGAAATCGCAGGTTGATTTGGCAAAAAAGATTAGCCGGTACATGTTAGAACGCATCAATGAACATATTACGCTTGAACAGCTTGAAGAATATTTTCATATGTCTGGAGCGCATATTAAGAAAACGTTTAAGGGCGTTTATGGAGTGCCGATTGCTGCATACATCAGGACACAGAAGATGGAGTCCGCAGTTTATATGTTAGAATATACGGATAAAACGATTTTGGAGATTGCAAATGAGCATGGTTATAATAACGGCAGTAAATTTGCAAGTGCGTTTCGGTCTGTGAAAGGATGTAATCCTACAGAATATCGAAATCAGGTTTCAAAAAAATAATATAAAAATATCTATTTGGAGCTTTTTGCATCCTTTTTGGAGTGGAGAGGGCTCTTATTTTTTTGTTATACTTGCCTTCGTTAAGTGTTTTAACGAGACAAGAGTTTGAAAGAGAACTCTTTTTTTTAAAAGTATAGGTTAGCGAAAACTAACCTTTGAAGGAGATGTATACCGATGAAAAAGTACGCATTGACAATAATATTGATATGTTTACTGGGAGTTCTTTCTGTTATCTCTCTTTTTATGGGAGCGATTGATATTGATGCCGCATCGCTGCTTGCAGGCGGGAACGAAATGGAGCTGAAAATATTCCTTTTGGGGCGGATTCCGAGATTGCTTGCAATTCTTTGTACGGGTGTTGGAATGAGTGTTGCAGGATTGATTATGCAGCAGCTTTGTATGAATAAATTCGTGTCACCGACTACAGGTGCGACAATTCAGTCAGCACAATTTGGAATAGCGCTTGCTATGACCTTTTTTCCAACAATGGGACTTTGGGTAAGAACTGTATTTGCATTTGCCCTTGCGGTTGCCGGAACTTTACTGTTTGTATTTTTTGTACAGAGAATCAAGGTAAAAGATACGGTTTTAGTTCCGCTGATTGGGATTATGTTTGGAAATATTATTGGTGGTGTAACAAGTTTTATTTCGTACCAGGCAGAGATTACACAGCAGCTGTCCACTTATTTTTCCGGTTCTTTTTCACTGATTATTCGTGGAAATTATGAATTAGTATATCTTGTTCTTCCGCTGGTAGTGATTGCATTTATTTATGCAACACATTTCAATATTGTCGGAATGGGACAGGAATTTTCCAAAAATCTCGGTGTTAATTATAACTTTATTCTGATTTTGGGACTGTCGATTGCAGCAGTTATTACGGCAAGTGTCATTGTAATTGTCGGTCAGATTTCTTATATCGGTTTGATTATACCGAATATTGTTGCATTGTTTAAAGGCGATAAAATCAGAGGTACGCTGATTGATACAGCACTTTTTGGAGCATTATTTGTACTTGTCTGTGATATGATTGCGAGAACAGTCATTGCGCCATATGAAATACCGATTGAGTTAGTGGTAGGTATTGTAGGAAGTGTTATTTTCATCATCATGTTATTTTATAAGCTGAAAAATGGAAAAAAAGCCATCCGATTCGGCAAAAAGCAAAAGGAGGCGGCAGCAAATGAGTAACGAAGCGGTGAAAACAAAAAAAAGAAGAAACATACATAAAGTGAATGCAATAAGGCTGAGCATTCTTGCAGTACTTGTGCTTGCTGCAGTTGCAGGATATTTATTATTTGAATCACATATGGACAATCCAAAGCTGTTCGCATATATTATGAAGCTTCGTCTGCCGGCACTTATCTGCATGGTTATAGCATCTATTTCCATCGGAGCAGCAACTTTAATTTTTCAGTCCATTGTAAATAACCGAATTGTAACACCGGCGCTTTTGGGAATGAATTCTATTTATACCTTTTTACATACTGCGGCAGTTTTTGCACTGGGTACGGGAAGCGTTTTATATCTTAATGCAAACCTTGCTTTTGCAGTCGATTTGGTTTTAATGGGAATTGTTGCGACGTTGATTTATTGGTATTTATATAAAAAGACAGGTCATAACATCCTTTATATTATGCTGATTGGAACGGTATTGTCATCGTTATTTGGAAGTGTGCAGTCAGCGATGATTCGAGTTATGGACCCGAATGAATATGATGCACTGCTTGGCAGTCTGGTGGCAGATTTTAATAATGTAAACGGAGAGATAATTATCTTTGCAATTGCCATGTTGCTTGGAATTGTTTTGTTTTTACATAAAGATTTGGCATTGTTAGACGTTATTACAATGGGAAGAGATCAGGCAATCAATCTTGGTGTGGATTATGACAATGTAATCCGAAGATTATTATTTGGTGTGGTTTTATGTATGGCGGTTGCGACTGCGACAATCGGACCAGTTTCTTTTCTTGGATTGATTGTTGCGAATCTTTCAAGACAGATATTAAAAACTTATAGACATACACATTTGATTATAGGTGCTTCTTTAATGGGGATGCTGGCATTGATTGGCGGTCAGATGATTTCGCAGCACATCTTCCATTTTACCGTTCCTGTCAGCGTGTTTGTTACGGTTGCAGGTGGAATTTATTTCCTCTATCTATTGCTTTCAAAGAAAGGGGTATATTAATGGGTTCAATGAATGTAAAAGATTTAATTAAAAACTACGGCGAAAAAACGGTTGTTAATGAAGTTAGTTTTGAAGTGCCGAAGGGAAAGGTATTATCGTTAATTGGTCCGAATGGTGCGGGAAAGTCAACGGTTATGGGAATGATTTCGCGGCTGATTGCAAAAGATGCCGGTATTATCCAGTTTGAGGGAGAAGAATTATCAAAATGGAAGAGTAAAGAACTTGCTAAACAGCTTGCTATTCTGACACAGCATAATAACATTCAGATGAAGCTGACTGTTAGGGAGCTGGTAGCATTTGGGCGTTTCCCATATTCTGGCAGCAGACTTACTCCGGAAGATAATAATATGATTGATCAGGCGATTGCCTATATGGAACTGGAAGAATTTGAAGACCAGTATATTGATGAATTGTCCGGCGGACAAAGACAGAGAGCATATATAGCAATGGTTATAGCACAGGATACGGATTATGTACTGCTTGATGAGCCAACAAATAATCTTGATATTTATCATGCTTCAAATTTAATGCGGATTGCCCGCAGACTTTGTGATGAACTTGGAAAAACGGTAATTCTTGTACTTCATGAGATTAATTATGCGGCATTTTACTCTGATTATATCTGTGCTTTCGTAGATGGAAAAATTGCAAAATTCGGAACAGTGGATGAGGTAATTAACAAAGAATGTCTGCATGATATTTATAATGTAGATTTCGAAATAATCCGGATTCATAACAAACCACTGTCTGTCTATTATTAATGTGTTAAGTTTTAAACTTAAAATAAAAACAAAAAGGAGAAAAAAATTATGAAGAAGAAATTTCTTGCACTTATGCTTGCAGCAATGACCGTATTCTCCATTGCAGCTTGCGGTACTTCTGGTACAGAAGAAAATGCTTCCAACGATGCAGTAGTTGAAAATAGCGAAGCAGCAAAAGAAACAGAAGTTAGTGAGGAGGCAGAAAAACTTTCCACAATCACTATTAAGGCCTTAAATGGAAACAAGGAACTTGCAGATATCGAAGTTCCATATGATCCACAGAGAATCGCAATTCTTGATATGCCTGCTCTTGATATCATTGATTCACTTGATCTTGGCGACAGAATTGTCGGAAGTGCAAAGGTTACAATTGAATATTTGGTAGATTATAATCCAGATGATTCTAATGGTGCTATCTTAAATCTTGGTTCTGTAAAAACAGCCGATATGGAACAGGTAGCAATTTGTGAACCGGACATTATTTTTATCGGCGGACGTTTGAGCAGCAATTATGATGCACTCAGCGAAATTGCTCCAGTTGTATATCTTGGAGTAGACTATGAAAAAGGTATTGTTCAGAGTACAGCAGACAATGCAAAAACAATTGCTTCAATTTTTGGAAAAGAAGATGAAATTGATGCAAAAATGGAAGGTTTCCAGACAAGAATTGATGCACTTAAAGAAGTAATCAATGGTAAAAATGTACTTCTCAGCATGTATAATAATAATGCAATGAGTATCATGGATACAGAAAGCCAGTTAAACATTATTGCAAAGGAAATGGGCGGCAATAACCTTGGCGAAACTGTAGGAGAAGTTGACAAAGCTACACATGGTGAAGATGCATCATGGGAAACAATTGTGAACTTAAATCCAGAGTACATGTTTGTATTAGACAGAAGTACTGCAACAGGTGCAGCGGAAGAAGGTGTTCTTGGCGCAGCAGAAGTAATTGAAAATGACTTAATCAAAGAACTTAATGTTTATAAAGAAGGCAAGATCGTTTACTTTATCGAACATGCAAATGTATGGTATACTTCTACCGGCGGTATTCAGGCACTTGACACAATGCTTGCAGACCTTGAAGCAGCTCTTCTTAATAAATAATATTTAGAACAGAGAGAATCGTAATAACCAGCAGGCGGGATTTTTCATCCCGCCTGTTTTTAAATAAAATCCAATCATATTATACTAGGAGGGATTCTTATGTGGATGATTGCTGCTATTTTATCAGCGGTGTTTGCAGGACTTACTTCCATTCTTGCAAAATGTGGAATACATAAGACAAATTCAGATGTGGCAACTGCTTTGCGAACGATTGTAGTTCTGCTTTTTTCTATTTTGATGGTCTTTGTTGTTGGTTCACAGAATACCATTCGTGAAATCAGCATGGAATCATGGATTTTTCTTACGTTATCAGGGCTTGCAACGGGAGCATCCTGGCTTTGTTATTTTAAGGCACTTTTGCTTGGAGATGTAAATAAGGTCGTACCAATTGATAAAGCAAGTACCATAATTTCTGTACTGCTTGCAATTATTTTGTTTGGCGAAACAAACAATCTTGTTATAAAATTAGCAGGGACAGTATTAATAGGTATCGGTACTTATTTTATGATTGAAAAAAAGATTACAGAAAAAGAGACCACAAACTCAGCTTGGATTGTATATGCAGTGCTGTCAGCAGTGTTTGCAGCTTTGACCTCTGTACTTGCGAAAATTGGTATCTCAGGCGTAGAATCGAATCTTGCTACAGCGATACGAACGTTTGTAATTCTCATTATGGCATGGGGAATTGTATTTGCAAAGGGTGAGGCAAAGGATATTTTAATAATTCCCAAAAGGGAGCTGCTGTTTATCGGGCTTTCCGGACTTGCGACAGGAGCATCCTGGCTTTTTTACTATTATGCAATTCAAAACGGCGATTTGAGTGTTGTTGTACCAATTGACAAAATGAGTATTCTCTTGACTGTACTTTTTTCCCGTATCTTTTTGAAAGAAACATTGGGAAAAAAATCTATAATAGGGCTTAGTATGATGTGTGCCGGTACACTGGCAATGACTTTCTGGACATAGAAAGGAGCTTGAAAAATGAATCAATATAAAAAACACATCAAAAAGAATTGGTATTGTTTTCTGTTAGGACCATTTTTTATGACACTTGAGGCTACAGGCGAGTTTCTTTTGCCGTTTATTAATGCCAACATGATTAATCAAGGTGCGGCAAACGGAGATATTAATTACATTCTGAAAAATGGATTTTATATGCTTTTGCTGGCTGTCGGAATGCTAATAACAGGAGTACTGGGAGCTTTTTTTGCAGTGAGAGGCGCTGCAAGAACTGCGGCAGGAATCAGACAGGATACATTTGATAAAATACAAACATTTTCTTTTTGTGAGATTGACCGTTTTTCAACGGGGTCTTTGATTACTCGTGTTACAAATGATATTACACAAATTCAAAACTTTATGCAGTCACTTTTAAGAGGCTGTTTTCGTAGTCCGATTATGCTGACAGGTTCACTCGTTATGTCTTTTTTACTGGACCCTGATATTGCAAAGGTAATTTTAATTGTAGTTCCATTTCTGGCATTTGCGACATTTTTGATCATAAAAACAGCTTCGCCGCGTTATACCATTATGCAAAAACAATTGGATGCATTAAATACTGGAATTGGAGAAGCAATTACAAATGAAAAAGTAATTAAATCCTTTGTGAGAGAAGAATATGAAACGGCGAAATTCAGAAACATTAATAATGTATTGATGCAAAAATCGATTTCTGCTCTGAAAATGATGATATTGATGCAGCCGGTTTCCGCTTTTGCAGTTAATGCAACAACCTTAGTTGTTGTATGGGTTGCAGGAAGGCAGATTATGATTGGCGGTATGGAAATCGGAACATTGACGGCTTTTATTACCTATTTGTCTCAGGTATTGACAGCGTTGAATTTTCTTGCAAATATTTTTCTTCAGGGAACCCGTGCAGCAGCATCACACCGCCGTATTTTAGAAGTAATGAATACGGTATCGGAAATCGATGATGAGCATGCGTTAGAAAAAGAGCACAAGATTCAATCGGGAGATATAGAATTTAGAAATGTAACATTCCGTTATTTTAAAGAAAATAAGAATCCGGTGCTTGATAAAATAAATGTCAAAATTGCATCGGGAGAATTTGTTGGTATCATAGGTTCAACCGGTTCAGGAAAAACAACCTTTGCATCTATGATTCCAAGGTTATATGATCCGGATATTGGAGACGTATTGGTAGATGGAATAAATGTCCGTGAACTTTCACTTCGAGAACTGCGGGAAAATGTTTCGGTTGTTTTACAGAAAAATACGCTTTTTTCAGGTACAGCAGCGGAAAATCTGCGTTGGGGAAATGAAAATGCATCAGATGAAGAATTGGCTGCGGCTTGTAAAATTGCGCAGGCACATGGATTTATATCTTCTTTTCCAGACGGATATCAAACAGAAATCGGTCAGGGCGGCGGAAATCTTTCGGGAGGTCAAAGGCAAAGACTTTGTATTGCCCGGGCACTTTTAAAGAAACCAAAGATTATGATTCTGGATGATTCGACAAGTGCTGTGGATACAGCAACAGATGCCTGTATCCGTAAGGCATTTAAAGAAGAATTGCCAAATGTTACAAAGCTTGTGATTGCACAGCGGATTTCTTCGGTAATGGATGCGGATAAAATTATAGTTATGGAGAAAGGGGCGGTAATTGCCTGTGGTACACATGACGAATTGATTCGTAATTGCAAGACTTATCAGGAAATTTATTATTCACAAAAAGACAGAGAGGAGGAATTAGGTTATGAATGAAGCTCGTGCTGCGCGAATCGAGGCAAAATACAGCGGAACGAAAATAGAAAAAGAAAAAAAACAGATGGAAATCGGACCGCGCGGCGGACGGAATCGTGCTCTTTCGGCAACTGGAAAGCCTAAAAATTTAAAGACTTCCATTGTCCGCCTGATGAAGTATGCAGCATATGAAAAAAAGCTGATTATAGCTGCTATTTTATGTTCGGTCATTCATACGGTTTCTTCTTTGGCGGCTTCTTATCTGCTGCGTCCGATTATTAATAAATTTATTTATTTTGATGAAGCAGAATCAAATCTGGAGGCGAGAATTACAGGGCTTTTTGTGTGGCTTATTTTACTTGCTGTAATTTATGGAATTTCTGTGCTGACACAATGGGTTCAGCAGCGTTTGATGCTGAAGGCTTCTCAGCAGACACTTGTTCGAATGAGATCGGAACTTTTTGCAAAGCTGCAAAGTCTGCCGGTAAGGTATTTTGATACACATCAGGCAGGAGAAGTGATGTCTCGATTTACAAATGATGTAGATACGATTGGAGAAATGTTAAATACGACATTGATTCAGATTATTTCAGGAGCAATTACAATTGCCGGAACCATTATACTGATGCTTTACACGAATCCGATTTTGGGTTTAATTACCATTATCGCTGCGCCTGTTTTGACCTATCTTAGCAAAACGATTATGAAAAGAGGACGGACAGCATATACCAGACAGCAGAAAAACCTTGGTATGCTGAATGGGTTTATTGAAGAAATGGTTTCCGGCCAAAAAGTGGTTAAAGTTTTTAATTACGAAGAAAATGTGCGTGATGAATTTTCTTATTTAAATGAAAAGCTTTGCAGCGCGCAGGAAGAGGCGCAGTTCCGATCCGGTATTATGGGACCGGTCACACATCAGCTTTGTAATGTGGTTTATGCTGTAACAGCATCGGTTGGCGGTATACTTGTGGCAATGGAAAAGTTTGATGTCGGTGGTCTTACGGTATCCTTAAATTATACAAGACAGTTTAATCGTCCGATTAATGAGGTCTCGATGCAGCTTAATACAGTATTTGCAGCGCTTGCAGGTGCAGAACGGGTATTTGATGTACTGGATGAAAAGTCCGAAGAAGCAGATGCAGACAGCATACCTATGGAAAAAATTAAGGGACATATTGTTTTACAGAATGTTAGTTTTGGCTATACACCGGAAGTTACGGTTTTGCATGATATTTCTCTTTATGCAAAGCCAGGTCAAAAAATTGCATTTGTCGGTTCTACAGGAGCGGGAAAAACGACTGTGACAAATCTGTTGTCTCGTTTTTATGATATGAAAGAAGGCTCGATTACAATTGACGGAGTACCAATTGAAAAGATCGACCGTTTCTTTTTACGTTCTAATATTGCAATGGTTTTGCAGGATACACACCTTTTTACCGGAACAGTAAGAGAAAATATTCGTTATGGAAGATTAGATGCAACAGATGAGGAGGTTGTGGAAGCAGCTAAAATTGCTTCTGCACATTCTTTTATTGAACAGCTTGAGAATGGTTATGATACGATTCTCGAACATGACGGCAGCAATCTTTCACAGGGGCAGAGACAGCTTTTGAATATTGCCCGTGCTGCAATTTCGAAAGCACCAATTTTGATTTTGGATGAAGCAACCAGTTCTGTTGATACGAGAACAGAAAAACACATTGAGGAAGGTATGGATGCATTGATGGAAAACCGTACAACCTTTGTCATTGCGCACAGGCTTTCTACTGTTCGTAAATCGAATGCGATTATGGTATTGGAGAAAGGGCATATCATTGAGCGGGGAACGCATGAAGAGCTTTTGGCAGCAAAAGGGCGTTATGCGGATTTGTATCATGAAATTGTGGAATTAGAGTAAAAAAGAATATTTGTTAGTTTTTAATGTGCGCCGTCAGGCGCACATTTTTAGCTCGCGGCGAAAAAGTGTTGATGGAAAAGCGGGATATGCATATAAAACTGCCGCGCATAAGAATGAAATTCGCACCCGATTCGGACATCTATGTCGGATTATCGGGAACAGGAGTGGATGACGAATTTGCCTTTATATGCGATATGTAATTTATAGATTTAAGAAGCGAAACAGTAGAAGATATGGGTGTATTGGTAGACCGTGAAACACCCATTTTTTTCGGCTTTACAAAACTTGAAAAAAGTTGTATGGTTAAGGTTAGTATTAACTAACAAGGAGGACTTTATGCAGGATTTTATTATTATAGCAATACTGGCTGTAATGCTTATCGTAGGCATTCGTGCGACCGTGAAGCATTTTAAGAACAAAAGCGGCTGCTGTGGCAGCGGAAGTAATTACATATCAAAGAAGAAGCTGAACAATGTGATTGCGAAAAAGACATTTATCGTAGAGGGTATGATGTGTGAAAATTGTGAGGCAAGGGTAACGCGAGCCATTAATGATATGGATGGTTTGGCAGTAAAGGTAAATTTAAAGAAAAACGAAGTTATTGTATCAATGGAACGTGAAGTCAGTGATGAAGAAATAGAAGCGGCAATTGAAAAGGCTGGGTATAAAGTTTTATCGTAAATGATATTTTTACATTCTGCTAAGAAAGCTGCATGCGATAGTGGAGTAGTGCGTAATATGTTATTTAAAGAAGCAGAGGCGTAGTTCCTCCGCTTCTCCCGTTTATGGAATATTTGGATTCAGGCACTACCCACGCCTTCCCACGGTGTACATTAAGTATAGCATATCAGAATAAAAAACAAGTGAATTTAAATAAATTATGCATTATATAAAGTAAATTTATTATATTCAAATTATATCATATATCGAACATATGTTCAACTATAACTTTATAATAAAAAATTAAGGAAAAGCTGTAGAAACATTTTAAACATTTTAAAGACTTGCCACCTTATTTTCCAAGGAAAATTCCCCACATTTAACAAAACCTTAACATTTCAAAAACATTTTTTTAAAACCAACAGGCTATATTTATCTCATCGACGGAACAACAAAAGAAAAATGGTAACTATTCAGTAGGTCTGTGCATTTACTGCACAGACCGTGAGAAAATGATAAAAATGGAGAGAATGGGATGAAAAAGAAAGTAAAAAAGGCACTGAAAAAAACAGTAAAGTTTGCAGTAACAATTTGTACAATGATAGTAGGGGCAGTTCTTCTTGGCATTCTGCCATTTGATAAAATCAAAGAGAAGTTAAAATCAAAAAAAGAAGAAAAATAAGAGGATAGATATAAGGAAGAGGGATGATATGGCAGAGAATTTTGAATATACTTACTCAGCAGAACAACAGGAAGAAGTAGAGTCAATCAGAAAAAAATATCTTCCGCAGCAAGAAGATAAAATGGAAACATTGAGAAGACTCGATAGAGCTGCTGAAAGACCAGGAACAATTGCAGCTATTATACTGGGTGTTGTCGGTACTTTAATTATGGGATTCGGTATGTGCTGTACAATGGTCTGGGCAGAGCAGCTTTTCGTTTTAGGTATCGTTGTAGGGATTATTGGGATGGCAGTTGTTGGGATAGCATACCCAATGTATAAGAGAATTACGAAGAGCCAAAGAGCAAAAGTAGCAGAACAGATTTTAGCATTAACGAGTGAATTGGCAATGTAGTTGGTAATTTTTACCGGGATGTAAGTGTTATAAAACATGATATACTATCATGCAATGTAAGATAATAAATATAGAAAAGAAATGGAGAATAAAATCATGGAAAAGAAAATTACAGAAGGATTTCAGAAAATCGAAGAAGGTGTTGTAGAAGGATACAAAAAAATTGAAGAAGGCGTAGTCGATGGTTATAAAAAAATCGAAAATGGCGCAGTAGAAGGATTTCAAAAAGTATCAGACAAATTTATTGATAAATTCTTTACAAAAGAAGGCGAAACAGTAGAAGAAGCAAAAGAGCGAATGGCAAAGGAACAGGAAAAATTGCAGGAAGATGCAAAGAAACGTGCCGGCTTAAAATAAGCGAATAATGAAATAGAGTTAGAGAAAAAGAGGATGTCTTCATAAAACGTGAAGACATTCTTTTTGTTGTATAGAAAGTTTTTGGAGAAATTTTTGTGTGATAAAACACTACAATGGAAAATTTCTTAGTAAAAAATGATAGTTTCTGTAAGAAAAATTAATAAAATTTTGATAATCAAACTATTTTCACAAAACAAATTATCTGTTAGAATAGGGGACGCAAGTTTTGAATATAGATAGAGGAAGAATAGGATGGAGTTAAAATAGATGACGGCAGATGAAACATTAAATGAGTTATTAGTAAAGATATTTAAAGATATTATGGAGATCGAAGGCAGATGCCTGGTGCAGGGAGAATTTTCGGATTTGACCTATAATGATTTTCATGTAATAGAAGCAATCGGTTTACAGGAACCGAAAAGTATGAAAACTGTGGCAAATTTGATGAAAGTTACAACCGGAACGCTTACAAAAGCTATGGACGGATTGACCGAAAAGGGGTATGTTATTCGTGAACGCAGTAAGCAGGATAAACGTGTGGTGTGGGTGTATTTGACCGAAAAAGGTAAAGCGGCCTATGGACATCATGAAGTGTTTCACCGGGATATGATTCGAAGCGTTAAGGGCCAGTTAAATGACCAGGAAACAACAGTTTTAATTTATGCGGTGGCAAAGCTGATAGATTATTTTCAGGCACAGTACGGCATTGCAGAACAGGCATAGAATAATTACCGGAATAGGATGAGCAATCATATTACATAGGAGGAAAAGATGTATGGCAAGAGGAATTAGAGGAAAAAATAATTGGGCATTGTTTTTATTAATATTGTCCGGAATCGTGCTGGGAGGCTTTATAGGGAATTTGACAGCAGGAATATCAGGACTTAGCTGGCTGAATTATGGTCAGACTTTCGGTTTGACAAGTCCGATTATCTTCGATATTGGGATTATGGTAATTACCTTTGGGCTATCCATTAAAATAACAATTGCAAGTATTGTAGGAGTATTATTGGCAATTTTGATTTATCGTTTGCTGTAATTTTCGGTTTTTGTTGTAAAAAGTACCAAAGGACTACGTCAAAATTCATAAACAATTGACAATGTTTGATGAAAAATTGTGCAAAACTTCTAAAATTATTTTTGATTTACTCAAGTAAAGAAAAAAAGTGTTGCATGTTGATTTTTCTTATAATAAAATAATTTTATCTTTTTTCAAAGAGATGATGAAGGAGAATTGAATATGGCCTATGTAGATGAGGTTCTAACGAAAGTAAGGGCCGGAAATGCTGCGGAACCGGAGTTCCTGCAGGCATGTGAAGAAGTATTAGAATCACTTCGTCCGGCAATTGATGCGAAAGAGGACATTTACAGAAGAGAGGCAATTTTGGAAAGACTGGTAGAACCAGACCGGCAGATTAAGTTTCGTGTTCCGTGGGTAGACGATATGGGACAGGTGCAGGTGAACATCGGATACCGTGTACAGTTCAATAATGCGATTGGACCGTATAAAGGCGGAATTCGTTTACACCCGTCGGTCAATATGGGAATTATCAAGTTTCTGGGATTTGAACAGATTTTCAAAAACTCCTTAACAGGGCTTCCGATTGGAGGCGGAAAAGGTGGCTCTGATTTTGATCCGAAAGGAAAATCAGACAGAGAAATCATGGCATTCTGCCAGAGTTTTATGAATGAACTGTACAAATATATTGGTTCGCATGAAGATGTACCGGCAGGTGACATTGGAACCGGTTTGAGAGAAATTGGTTACATGTATGGACATTATAAAAAGCTTACAGGTGCTTATGAAGGTGTTCTGACAGGAAAAGGACTGGCGTATGGTGGTTCTCTTGTGAGAAAGGAAGCGACAGGTTATGGGCTGCTTTACATTACGCAGGAATTATTAAAATGTCATGGTCAGTCTATGGAAGGTAAAATTTGTGTGGTTTCAGGTGCTGGAAATGTAGCAATTTATGCGATCGAAAAAGCACAGCAGATGGGCGCGAAGGTAGTGGCCTGTTCGGATTCGTCAGGATGGATTTATGATTCAGATGGAATCGATTTGCCATTGTTAAAAGAATTAAAAGAACAAAAACGTGTCCGCCTGAAGGAATATATAAAATATCGTCCAAATGCGCAGTACTATGAAGGAAAAGGCATTTGGAGTATAAAATGTGATATTGCACTTCCGTGTGCGACGCAGAATGAATTAACACTTGAGGATGCAAAAATGCTGACTGCAAATGGTGTGCAGGCAGTATGTGAAGGTGCTAATATGCCGGCTACAATAGAAGCTACGAAGTATTTTAAAGAGCAGGGTGTCTGGTTTATTGGCGGCAAGGCTGCAAATGCAGGCGGTGTTGCGACATCAGCTTTAGAAATGACTCAGAATTCAGAAAGATTAAACTGGACGTTTGAAGAAGTTGACAAGAAGCTTCAGCAGATTATGGTAAGAATTTTTCATAATATAGAGGACGCTGCAAAGCGTTATGGAATGGAAGGCGATTATGTGGCAGGAGCCAATATTGCCGGATTTGAAAAGGTGGCAGAGGCTATGTTAGAACAGGGTGTCTGCTGACCGGTTACAAATGGGAAAAAATGTATCTGTGGTATTAGTGATACATTTCTTTTGAATTAAATTCAAAAATAAAGGTACATAAGGAGGAGAATAACATGTCATACGTTGATGAGGTTATTGCAAAGGTTTCTGAGAAAAACGCTACAGAGCCAGAATTTTTACAGACAGTAGAAGAGGTATTATCATCTTTAAAGCCTGTTGTTGATGCAAATGAGGAAGTATACAGAAAGGCAGCACTTCTTGAAAGAATGTGCGAACCTGAAAGAGTTATCGAATTCCGCGTTGCTTGGGTAGATGATAATGGCCAGACACAGGTTAACCGTGGATACCGTGTACAGTTTAACGGTGCAATCGGACCTTACAAGGGAGGATTACGTTTCCATCCATCCGTAAACTTATCTATCATGAAATTCTTAGGTTTCGAGCAGACATTCAAGAACAGCTTAACAACACTTCCAATGGGTGGTGCAAAAGGTGGTTCTGACTTCGATCCACGTGGTAAGAGCGACGGAGAAGTTATGAGATTCTGTCAGGCATTCATGACAGAATTATATCGTCATATCGGACCAGATGTAGACGTTCCAGCCGGTGATATCGGTGTAGGCGGACGTGAAATCGGTTATATGTACGGACAGTATCGTCGTATTAAAGGTGCTTTCGAAAACGGAACACTTACAGGTAAAGGCCGTTCATACGGTGGTTCTTTAATTCGTCCGGAAGCTACAGGTTTCGGTGCAGTTTACTATGCATGTGAAGTATTAAAACACGAAGGCGAAACAATGGAAGGCAAGACAGTTGCTATCTCTGGTTTCGGTAACGTAGCATGGGGTATCGCATTAAAAGTTGCAGAACTCGGCGGTAAAGTAGTTACATTATCAGGTCCAGACGGATATATCTATGATCCAGAAGGAATCGTAACACCAGAGAAGATTGAATACATGCTTGAAATGAGATCTTCAGGCCGTGACAAAGTTCAGGATTACGCAGATAAGTTTGGCTGCCAGTTCTTCCCAGGCGAAAAACCAT